>QNCB01000280.1 GCA_003644335.1 Planctomycetota bacterium
GACCGCGTCAAGGACGAACCACGCCAGATGGTCGCCTGGTAGCCAATCGGCCAAAGACGGCGGCAAAAGTTTTTTATAAAAACGCCAGATTCCAATCGCAAGGCGGAAAATTATAAGCCATGAGAATCTTTTCGCAGTGCTCAAATCAATCCATTAGCCGCATTGTACCCACCAAACGCGTATTATTCACTTGTCAAATTTTGTCAGGCCCGAATTGTGCGACAGGCTCGAAAGTTTATTGATTACTGACCACTTTGTTTTTCAGCTGGCTGGGGTTTCTTTGTGGTCCAGGAAGCCTTCGAGTTTTCGGGCGCGGACGGGGTGTTGGAGTTTTCGGATAGCTTTGGCTTCGACCTGCCGGACTCGTTCGCGGGTAACCTTGAAGATTCGCCCGACCTCCTCCAGCGTGTAGGTGTACCCGTCGCCGATGCCGTACCGCAGCTTGATAATCTCCCGCTCGCGATACGTCAGCGTCTTGAGAATTTCCTCGATGCGATCCTTGAGCATCTCGGTCCCAGCCGTCTGGATAGGACTTTCCGCTGTCTCATCCTCGATAAAATCGCCGAAGTAGCTATCCTCGCTCTCGCCGACGGGCCTGTCCAGGCTGATGGGGTGTCGAGAAATTTTCAGCACCCGCCGAGCTTCGGAAACGCTCATGCCAGCTTCCTCAGCTATCTCCTCTATCGTGGGTTCCCGCCCGAGTTGCTGCACGAGTTTCTTGGAGATATTCCGAAGCCTACTCATGGTCTCGATCATATGCACAGGTATGCGAATGGTTCGCGCATGGTCTGCGATAGCCCGCGTGATAGCCTGGCGAATCCACCAGGTTGCGTAGGTGGAAAACTTATAGCCCCTGCGATATTCGTACTTGTCCACCGCCCGCATCAAACCGGTGTTGCCCTCCTGGATGATGTCCAGAAAGCTCAGCCCGCGGTTGCGATATTTCTTGGCAATGGAAACGACCAGCCTGAGATTGCCGCCGGAGAGTTCGCGCTTGGCCTGCTCGTAGTCATTGAAAACTTTTTGGATTGCTTTGACGCGTTTCTTCAGCAAGTCCGGTGCCTCGTGCACCAGGTCGGTAAGCCCTTCGAGTTCCTCGCCCATAATCTCAAGGTCCTCCGCCGGCGTGCCGTACTTGCCCGCATTGTCTATCTCTCGCTGCAACGAACCCATTTTCTCGGAGATATGCAGCAGCTTGTTCATCATAGGCTGAATTCTGCTGGTTCTCAGCGACAGTTCTTCCAGTAGCTTAGCTGACCGCCGCCGACGTTGCCATAGGCTTCGGTTCGTCGTCCGACGGTCGTCTTCAGAGGTTTCCTTGTCTATAAAAACGTCCCAGTCCTTGTCGTTGGCTTCAATAATTCGCTGGACGGTTGCCAGGTTGGCGGGCATTCGTTCAGTGATGGTTTCCTTCGAGAGGTTCTCCGCGGTGGATATTTTCATCGTCCGGTCGAAGGGCAGCTCGCCGTGGAACACCTGCCAGAGAATCCCCAAAGCCTCGCGTATGCAATAGTCGCTCTCGAGCACTCGCCTGCGGAAATGCATGCGGGTCATCTCGATTTTCTTGGCCAATGCGATTTCCTGGTCTCGCCGGAGCAGCGGTATTTCGCCCATCTGCGTAAGATACATCCGCACTGGGTCGTCGATTCGGCGGGTATCCATCGCCAGTTCGTCCGCCGCCTTTTTCACCTTGGCAGGCTCTTTGGCAGACTCGCTGCCGTCGGCAAAAGATTCCCGCTTTTCAACCTCGGACTCGTCGATCAGCTCAATGCCCAGCTCGTCAAGCGTCATCAGCAGCGAGTCGAGCTTATCCGGAGAGACAGCCTCGTCGGGGAGGTCGTTGTTCATCTCCTCGTAAGTGAGATATCCCCGCTCTTTGCCCTTGGTCATAATCTTTTTTACGCTGTTTTCGAGAGACAACGCCGCCATATATACACTCCTCGATAACCTTGGGGTTCACTCCAAGTCAAAGCCGTAAGGTATCCGCACCGCCACGATGCACAGAATTGGACATTATATCCATAAACCGAGTGTCCAGTCAAGCCGGATTCAGGATTCAGGAGAAGCAAAAACAGCAAACTACGAAACACGCGAAAGAACGCGAAAATGAACTTTTTGAAAAGAAAAAACAGCGAACCACGGATAGACACAGATAAACACGGATTATTGTTAAAAAAACCACGGCACCCAGGCCCAATCCGAAATCCCCAATCAAAAATCCGAAATCAAAAATCGTCCGTCTCGCGACATCTATCACCCCCTTGACACCGCGGGCAAAGTCTCTATGCTGTGTGTCGGCCTGATTCGAGAAATGTTACCACGAAGTATATGAAGAGCATGAAGTTTTTTTGTTATTAAAAAACCTTCAGGTTCTTCATTGAGCTTCATGGTGCAATTCGTTTCCGCGTATTTTGCGGTAATTTTTAATCTGTAGTCTTGAATGGCTATGGCAAAAGTTTGACCAGGAGCTATAAAAACCCATGAAAAACAAAAATATTACTGTTATCGGCTTGCAGTGGGGCGACGAGGGCAAGGGCAAAATTGTCGACACCCTGGCCGACGCCAGCAACTACGTCGCGCGATACTGTGGCGGAGCCAACGCGGGACATACCGTTACCGTCGCTGGCGAGCGGTTCGCCCTGCACCTTATCCCGTGCGGCATTCTCCACGAAAATACGATGAACGTAATCGGCAACGGCGTAGCTTTCGACCCGGTTGTAGCGATGGAAGAAATCGAAGCACTGCGTCAACGCGGCGTGAGTGTCGGGCCTGAAAACCTCTCCATCAGCAGCATGGCCCACGTGGTCATGCCCTGGCACAAAATGCACGACCTACTCTCCGAACAGCAACTAGGCGCGAAGAAAATCGGCACGACCGCCCGAGGCATAGGCCCGTGCTATTCGGACAAAGCCAATCGCTCCACCGCTATCCGCATGATGGAACTGCTGGACGAAAAAGCCCTGGCGATGAAAATTCAGCTCGTCGGCGCGATAAAAAACAGCACATTCCAGGCTATGTACGGCGCTGAGGCAATGGACATCAACGAAATCGTCGAGCAATACATCCAGCTGGGTCGGCTACTCAAACCCATGGTTCGCAACACCGGCGCCATGCTCCGCCAGGCTAGTAAGGATGGCAAGAGCGTTCTTTTCGAGGGTGGCCAGGGCTGTATGCTGGACATCGACCACGGGACATTCCCGTACGTTACCAGCTCATCGGTCAGCGCCTGCGGCGTGCCAGGCGGAGCCGGCGTGCCACCGTCATCCGTCGGGTCGGTCGTCGGTATTATGAAAGCTTACAGCACTCGC
>QNCB01000281.1 GCA_003644335.1 Planctomycetota bacterium
GGGCGAAGTTTTTGTTCGTTCTGGCTTCTCTCCGCAGCCGGGCTGAGAAGTTGCACAAGGTTCAGAAGTTTGACCAGGCTCGCGAGCTAATCGCCCAGGCCCAGGCCATGCTCACTGGAGGCAGCGACGCTCTCAAACTATTCCCCGCGGAGCAAAGGCAGTCGCTGGGTGCAGCTCTTGAGGCCCAAAGTGCCAAGCTCGAAGCTGGAGCGAAATTGGCCCGGGCCATAGCTGCTGTGGACCAGGCCAGCCAAAGCAACGACCTGCCAAAGATGCGCCATGCCTTGCAATATGTGCTCAAACAGCCCGGCCTGAGCGCGACCCAACGCAAAGCGTATCAAGGCCGACTTGCCCAGGTGCTCTCAGCCATTGAGCTGCTCTCTGCCCGCAAGTTGTTGCGAGCGGGCGACACAGCCGGGGCCAGGCTGGCGTTGCAGCGGGTGCTGAAAACCTCGCCGAAAAATAGCCAAGCCCAGGCGATGCTGAAAAATATCGACACCGCCGCCCGGAAGGAAAAACTCATCCAGGCTGCGAATCTGGACTTCGTCTCGCGCCGGTTTAACAAAGCCTTGGCCAACTACGAGGCGGCAGCTAGGCTCGGAGCGGAGGAACGCATTCGCCTGCGTATCGTGGATTGTCGGTTCAATCTGCTGATGGGCCAGGCTGAGGCGCTGGGCCAGGCGGGCAAATACGACGCCGCTGCCCAGGCTTACAACCAGGCCAGGCAGATAAAACCCGCCAACGCAACCCAGATAGACGCGATGCTCCTGCTGCTGGAAAACCAGCGACAATATGACATGTACATCCGCATGGGCGACCGGGCCAGGGAAGAAAAAAAGTGGACCCAAGCTCTGCAAGCCTACGAAAACGCCAGGCAAACCCAGGCGACCGAAGAAGTCGACCAGCGGGTCAAGCTGACGAAATATACGAAAAATCTCGCACTCGGCGACGAAGCGATGCGAGAGGGCAACTACAGCCTGGCCCGGTTCTACTTCAAGCTGGCACGCAAACAAAACGACACGAAAGAAGTCCAAGCCAGGCTGAACACGATACTTGAAAATGAATAAAAACCCTATCCATTTCGGATTTCGAATTTCGAATTTCGGATTGCTTCGCCGCCGGCGCGGGGCGGTGATGGTGGTTGTGCTGGTTTCGCTGACACTGCTGGCGGGGCTTTTGTTTTTCGTGCTGAACCTGGGAGACCAGGTAAATCGTCGCATCGACATGCAGTCCGCCGCGGACACCGCTGCTACTGGCGGAGCTGGTTGGATGGCTCGGAGCATGAACCTCGTAGCTATGAACAACGTAGCTATGACCCGTCAAATCGCACTGGTCGCGGTGATGGACTCGCTGCCCGTCGCAGCGGAAATGACTATCGCGGAGCAGACAGGCCCGGAGAAACTCTCCGACGCCTTGCAAAAATATTCCAGCCCCGGCAGCAGGTTTACGCCGTACGAACGAGACAACTTCTTCCGCCTGGGCCTGGCGGAGATTTTCAAACAGCTAAACACCGGCAGCGAGGAAGACCCGACCAGCCTGGACTTGCTGTATCAACTCGACGACGCGTTTGACCAGGGGGACGAGCGCGACCTGGAAGATGCCTACGACGTGGCGGGAGATACGCAATGGCTCCTGCCGGACGAGCACGAGGACGCGGGCGGGCGCGGGAAAATTTGGCGGGCCATCGTGGCGATGGACGAGCTGTCCCAGGCTGCGGTGAACTCCGCGGGCAAGCTCGCCCAGGCCCAGGCCAGCGAACTTGCCCGGGCAAACGGCGCGTCCATCGCGTTCGTCGTGCCTCTGTCGCCGAGCCTGCCCGCGGTGCGAACCAGCTTCGAAGACTTCGCCCCCGTGATGGTGGACCACATAGAATATCGACAAACCGCGGGCAAGGTGAGACGATCGGGCCTGCTCGATAATCTGCAAAACTCGACCGACACCGCCCAGGATATACGAGAGCTGGTCGGTAGAGGCTGGTACAGTCGCGTCAAAGGCGGAGCCATCCCCGACGACGCCCCAGCTGGGCTAGACAATGTCCTGATACCGAACCACAGACTAGGCCCATTCGCTCAGTTGCTCCGCTGGCGGATCAATGACGATGAAAGGACATATGACTTCGAGCGTCGCCTTGGATACAACACCTATGGCCCGTTGGAAGATGCTCTGCTAAATGTCGCGGAACAGTTTGGTCAAGCTGGCACGCACGCGGGCGGGGAGTTGGAGGTTACCAATTTCGCCAGACACCTGCGGTGTTTAGCGACGATGAAAATAGCCTATATGCTAGGCTTGGCGAGTCCGCAAAAAGCGCAGTACGCTGATAAGTGGATAGCTGACATGCAGGAGGCTCGCAATGTCCACGCCCAGGATCCCAACGAGATAATGACGACGCGATACTACCGGGTGGTCATCAAATCGACCATTCCGTGGGATAGTGTAGACCAGGCAGGCGAGCTGAATTGGATGAACCCCGAGGCCTGGCAAGACGATGAGCCTACAGCGGACTTCGTGCCGATGCGGTGGTTCTCCTGGCAGTTGCCTTCCCTGGAGGAGCACGGGCCATACAACAATCCGACAACTTTGCCTGTCGGTCGATGGATTGCCGACCAGGCTGGTTGGGGGCCTATCGATGGCGCCATGCCCTACGCCCAGGCCCGTGCGATACCTTGGCAAGACCATCCATTTACTGAGGAAGGTGATCCCAAAAAATGGATCGAGATAGATTCGTCGGGCGAGGCTTGGTATTGCAAGTGGAAAACGACCCCGCTGTACGATCCCAAATGGGAGTTGGATTTGCCTCGCCGTTACCGCGAGGTGATAGGCGACGACGATCAGCCTATGTTGGTAGAGGTGCCTTACGAAATTTATTATATCGAGTTTCGTGTCTTTGGCGGGGCTGAGTGTCGCGACGAGTTTGACTTGTCCAACCCAGCTGAGGGTGCAAGCCCAGCTGATCTGCCCGCGCCGATGTTGCTGGACAAGGAGCTGGCGGACTACGACCCCGAGCCGAGCGAAGAGCCAGGCTATGACACGGGTCAGCGTCGGGAGATGTTCAGCTACCTCGGCGTGGCCCGCGGCTCCGGCGGGGCGAAGGCCTGGCCTGACAAATTCACCAACGACAATCCCGCTGGAGCTGCGACCACCCTCGCCCAGGCTATCGTGTTCAACAACACCAGTTGGGATCTCTGGACGCAGGACTGGCAGTGCAAACTCGTCCCTGTTACCAAGTGGAGCGACTGGACAGCCAAGCTCGCTGCCCAGGTAGGCGGCGAGCTGCCAGGCCCGCAAAACCAGGAACAAATCCAAC
>QNCB01000282.1 GCA_003644335.1 Planctomycetota bacterium
AAACAAAAAACTTCATGCTCTTCATGTGCTTCATGGTGAATTTTCTTTACTGACTCCTGACTTCTGATTACTTTAATCTGCCATCCTGGAGGGTTACTATTCTGTCCATTTCGTCAGCTAGGTTTGTTTCGTGGGTAACCATGATAATAGTTTGGCCTTCCTGACGATTGAAACGCAACAGCACGTCCATAATCTTTTGGCCTGTTTTACTGTCAAGGTTGCCCGTCGGCTCGTCAGCCAACAGGAGTTTTGGTTTGTTGGCCAGGGCACGGGCAATAGCGACGCGTTGTCGTTCTCCGCCGGAGAGTTCCGCGGGTTTGTGCTTCAGTCGGTCGCCCAGGCCAAGCTCGTCGAGCAGCCCAGCTGCCCGCTGCTGGCGGGATTTCCCGCTGGCCAAAAAGCCTGCCATCGACAGGTCGACCATAGCGGGCAGAGTCGCGTTTTCCAACACGGTAAGCTCCGGCAGCAGATGATAGAACTGGAAAATGAACCCCACGTCCTGGCTGCGCGCGCGATTGCGCCGGGGTGAGGAGAGCTTGGCGGTATCGACGGATTCCAGCATCACCGTCCCGGCGGTTGGTTTGTCCAGCAAGCCAAGCAGGTGCAGCAGCGTACTCTTGCCGCTGCCGGAGTGACCATATATGGCGACGAACTCGCCCGCTGAGACATCGAAGCTGACGCCCTTTAGCACCTCCAGCGACACCCTGCCCATGCGGTATGTTTTGTGCAAATCCACCGCGGAAACCAAAGGCCCCGCCGAGTTGCCGCCGCCGATAGCCCGGCCTGCGTCGCTGCTTTTTTTCCGATCGTTACTCATATCGCAATGCCTCCACAGGCTCCATGCGGGCAGCGCGGATGGCGGGGATAAGTGCCCCGACAAGTCCCGCCGCGATGGCACCGGCCACGATGAAGCACGCCATGTTCCAGTCTACCTCGTTGGGGATACACTCGAACATGAAGCTCTTGCGAGTCCAGACCCGCAGGCCGAACATGCTGTCAGCCCAGTCCTGAATGGAGTTGATATTTTTCGTTGTGTAGTACCCCGCCAAAATTCCGATGGCCGCGCCGAGTAGCCCGATAGCAGCCCCGTATGCGAAGAACAATCCCGCCACGCCCCAGCCACTGGCTCCGAGGGCCTTCAGCACGCCGATTTCGCGAGTCTTCTGCACGACGATTGTGTAAAGAATGACGAACACCAACGCGACGGCGACGATTGACATGATCGCCATGATGATAACCACCAGCGTCCGCTGCTGCTCGATAGGCCCGACGACCGCCATCTGCCGCTGCCGCCAGGTATCGACCGAGACGTCGCCGATAGCCGGAGCCAGGAGGGTGGGTTTGTCGGCGTAACCCCTGGCGAATTCCTGCCATAGGCCCTGGATTTTCCCCGCGATTTTGCGGAGGTCGCCCTCGGAAGGCTGGCCTTTGACTTTGATATGGATTTGGTTGCAGCAAGCCGGGGCGAGCATGATGCTCGGGTCATCGGCGTCGAACTCAGCCTGCATATTGTTGAGCTGCTGGAGCGTCTCGAACGGCACATATACCAGCTTGGAGTCGATGCTGGAGACGTCCGTCCTGCTGTCGTCGATGACGGTGAACTTCCGACTGTTGAGCGACACGCCCGTCATCTGCAAAGCCTTGCCCAGCGGCGCGACCTGCAGAATAACGCGATGGCCCGGCACGAGGTAGCGGACGGTCTCGCCGATATCGGTGCGGAAACTCAGGCCGGGAATTCCCAAGCCAAGTATCACGCGATCAGCTGGCGGTTCGAGACGGGTCAGGTCGACCAGGTCGTCGATTTGCAACTGGAGAGCCGCGATTTTATCCGCAGCGATTTGTTTGTCAGCTTCGGTTTTCGCCCCAGCCTGGGCGCTGCGGAGCTGTTCGCGCAGACGGGTCATTTGGCCTTGTTTTTTCCTCGCCAATTCGAGGTGTCGCAAAGCCTGGTTCTGTAGCCAGACCGCGTTGTCGATACGATACAGCAAGTCCCGCTGCTTGGGCGTCAGCGATTTGTCGCCCAGCGTCAGCCTGAGCATCTGGAGATTTTCAATCGTCGCCGTCTGCCGGGCCTCCGGCAGCTTGGCTAGTTCCTTGGCAAACTCCCGCTGGACAATTTTCCGCATTTCCAGCCGATGCTTTTTTATCGCCGCGATGGCCTGGGCTATCGGCGGGTCGAATGTTGGAGCCGGGTTCCCAGCCTGGACGAACAGGCCCGTCTCGAAATCGGTCATCTCAGCCCGGCCTGGCAGGCGAATGCCCGCTATCTGAACATGCTGACGAAAGTTCCGGTCGTTCTCCACCCGCAAAATCCCCAGCCCGAGGATGAAAGGCCCAGCCGCCTCGACTTCCGGCACCTCGCGCTTCATTTTCGCGATGAATTCGTCGTACCAAGCCAACCCCCGCTCGCCCCGGCCTTCGATAATGATATCCCCAAACAGCCCCTTGGCTGCAAGCTCGATCTTGTTCAAAAAACCGGTCATCACGCTGACGGACACCAACATCATCCACACGCACAACGCGACCCCCAGCACCGCGAAATACGCGAAAACCTTGCTACGCAAATATCGAAGACATAAAAAAAGTTTATACATTGGCGTTCCAGTTATCTGATAAGAGTCCACAGAATCCACAGAGTAAAAGCGGATTTAGTGAACCTTCGGTTTCACGGATTTTTATTTTTTAACTTCTTTTTTGTCATTCCCGCGCAGGCGGGAATCCATGTAAATTTGAAACCCGGTGAATAGTCCCCCTGGATTCCCGCTCCCCGATCGGGTCGAGGACAAGCTTCGCGGGAATGACACAAGGGAGCAGCCATAAAAGATAAATCAAAAAACAATCGGTGTAATCTTCTTTCAATCAGTGTAATCCGTGGACTCCTATTTGCCTATTTGCCTGCTTCGGGTTTTAGCATTGGGAATAGTATCACATCGCGGATGGTTTGTGTGTTTGTCAGGAGCATTACCATTCGGTCGATGCCGATGCCCATTCCGCCCGCTGGGGGCATGCCGTGCCTGAGAGCTGTAACGAAATCTTCGGCCATCACTCGCATCGTTTCCTCGTCCTCGCCCCTGACCTGGCCTGCGAGATTCTCCAGCTGGATGGCTGGGTCGTTCAGCTCGGTGTAGGCGTTTGCGATTTCCATCTTGGCGATGAACAGCTCGAATCGCAACGCGATGCTGTCGTCGGCGGGGTCTCGACGAGTCAGCGGACAAAGCTCCGCTGGGTAGTCGCACACGAAAGTAGGCTGCACCAGGTGCTGCTCTACGGTGGCTTCGAAAACCTCA
>QNCB01000283.1 GCA_003644335.1 Planctomycetota bacterium
CTGGGCGAGGCTCGTGTCCACGATGCAAGCAGGTGTTGCGGATTCCCGTGCCGCTGCCTGCGGACTCGCCGGGCTTTGTCGAGGGTCTGCGATATATCGCCGAGCCAGCCTCGATGATTGCCCCCAGCGGAGCGGCCCCAGTGGTCGTAACGGCCCAGCTGGGCAAGAGCCTGAAGTATTGCTGCGCGAAGTGTCGGAGCGTGTACGAAAGTCTCCAGGCTCCAAGTCGGCCTCAGGGGCAGTGCCCTTCCTGCGGAACTCTCAACGACGAATCCGCTGGGGAAGTCGTGGAGTTTCCGCGCGGTGGCGATGCTGGACCTGGTGCGGCTGGGCAAGGTCGGGCTGCCGTGCCGGGCCAAGCTTTGTGGGACATGCAGGGCGAGTTTCTCGTCGCCAAGCCCGCCCAGAACCAATCGCCCAGCGACTCGATAATCGAGCCTATACCGCTGGACCCCGCCGAGCCTGTGCCGGTCTCAGTCCCGCCACCGCCGCCGACAAAAACCCCCGCCAAGCCTGGGCAGCCTCGCCTGGTTCCCACGGGTCAGGCCCAGACAAGCTCTGCTGGATGGTTCTATCTCATCCATGGCCGGGCTATCGGGCCTATAACAACCGAGGCTATGAAAACTCTGCTGCGGACGGGCAAGGTTTCCCAAGCGGTTTTCGCCTGGCGGAGGGGTATGGAAATATGGATGCCGATCGAGGAAATTCCGCAGCTCCGCGTCGACCTTGCCCCCCAGACCAAGGCGTCGTTGTCGCGCGTGCCCTCCTCGCCGGGCGCCCGGGCTGGCAGGGTTGCCCAAAATGCGAGCAACATGGTCTGGATGTCGATCTCAGCGATGTGCCTGGTCGTGCTGTTGTTGGTTATGCGGGAATCGTTGACGGACTTCGGGCCTGCTGTACCGCGAGTCGCTGCGAAGGCTTTGGGTTTCGCGATGCTGCTGTGTCTGGGCGGGGGGATCGTCCGGCTGGTGCGAAATTGGCGATTGTTCAATCAAAGCTCTGCCACCTTGCGGGCAAAATGGTTCGCTGGGGCGACCGGGCTACTGATCTGTATATTGCTGACAGGCCTGATTGGTTTGCACTCTCGCCAGGCTGACGTCGTGCCCGGGAGCAACGATTCGATAGAACTGGCCAGGCGAATCGTCGATACGCTGCTGTTCGAGGATATTTCCGAATCGTACTACGTGGTGGACTGGGATAAGCTTATCGTCAACGGTGAAAACTTTGGACAAAAGCACGCCGGCGCCGCCTCGATGGATGACAAACAGCTGCTCATCGAGGGCGTTTACGAAACGTTTATTGATGCATTCGACCCGCCGTTCGACCGGGCCCACACGCAGGCCAGCGCGATGAAAAATTGGCGCGTCGTTCAGCAGAGGATGGACAGCACGGTCGTCTCGGCGACCAGACCTCGCAGCGGGGCGAAGATGCTCTTCACGCTTCAGGGCGACAGGCTAATCGCTTTGCGTATCATCAAATCAGGCAATAGGGAAGTAGGCAAATAGGGAAAAAGCGAATTCCGAAATCCGAATGAGGAATCAATGACGAATTCCGAATAACGAAAAAAAATACCCAAGGCCCAAATACCCCCAGCACTTATTTGCAGGAGTATAGGATATCGTGAGTCTCTTTGTTTAAGACAACAACTATTTTGAAGCGCGACAAATAAGTGCTGGGAATGACAAAAAAAGAGAAGCAAAAAATCAGTGTTTATCCGTGGTTCGCTGTTTCTGCTTCTACTGACTTCTGACTCCTGAACCCTGACTCCTTTTAAAAAATCCGTGAAATCCGTGGACTCTGGTCAGGCAATAGTCGGATAGGTTTTGTTGCAAATCGGCCTGGAATATGCAAAAATGCCTCGTCGCATCTGAAAAAAGGGATCGATTTGCAAAAACGCATAGCCATTTTGGGCTCGACCGGCAGCATTGGCTGTCAGACGCTAGAGGTTCTGGACGAGACGCCCGGGCTGGTAGCGTGTGGCTTGGCTGGGCGAGACAACTGGCAGCTCCTGGTCCAGCAGGCTAGGCGATACAAGCCCGAGTTCGTCGCACTGGGCGAGAATGGTTGTGTTGACAAGTTGGCCTCAGCCTTGCCTGATGGCACGGAATTATTGACAGGCCCCGATGCGATGTGTGAACTTATCCGCCGGGCCAGGCCTGACGTTGCACTGACCGCTGTGATGGGAGCTGCGGGCCTTGAGCCTACGCTGGCAGCTATCGAAGTTGGCTGTGCCCTGGCCATCGCCAACAAGGAAACGCTCGTCTGCGCAGGTGGCCTGATCATGCCCGCAGCCAAGCAGGCAGACCTGCCCGTCCTGCCGGTGGACAGCGAACATTCGGGGATTTTTCAGTGCATGCTCGCAGGGCGAAGCAGTGAAGTTCAGCGGGTGATTATAACTTCCTCAGGCGGCAGCTTGCGAGACCTCTCCGACGCCCAGGCCCACGATGCGACCCCAGCGGAGGCCTTGGCTCATCCGACCTGGCAGATGGGGCAAAAAATTACCATCGACTCTGCCACGCTGATGAACAAGACCCTCGAAATTATCGAAGCCCATTGGCTCTTCGACCTGGGGGCCGAGCAGATCGAAGTCGTCGTTCATCCCCAGTCGATAGTCCACGCTCTGGTGGAGTTTTGCGACGGCTCGGTTATCGCCCAGTTGGCTCGGCCTGACATGAAAGGGCCTATCGCGTACGCCCTCGGTTACCCCGACAGGCCTGGGCGCGACACCCGGCCTTTGGATTTGTCCAGTATATCGAACCTGGATTTCAGGCCTCTCAGCGAGCGAGGCAACCGGGCGGTGAACCTGGCTTACGAGGTTATCCGTCTGGGCGGAGCAAGCGGAGCTGTGTTAAACGCCGCAAACGAAGCTGCGGTGGAAGCGTTCCTGGCTGGGGATATTAAGTTTGGCCAAATCGTGCCCCTCGTGGAAAACACCCTCCACCAATGGGTAAACGAACAAAAAACCGCCGCGGTGAAACCAGACAACTCCAGCATCACACTAAAACAAATCCGCCAGGCTGACGCCTGGGCGAGAGAAAAAATTAGAGAATCAGGCAAATAGACAAGTAGGAAAAACAGCAAATGACGAATGCCGAAATCCGAATGAGGAATCAATGATGAATTCCGAATGACGAGAAAATGACCAATGCCCAAATACCCCCAGCACTTATTTGCAGGAGTATAGGATATCGTGAGTCTCTTTGTTTAAGACAACAACTATTTTGAAGCGTGACCAATAAGTGCTGGGAATGACAAAAAACAAATACGAAATCCTAATATCGAAATTC
>QNCB01000284.1 GCA_003644335.1 Planctomycetota bacterium
CGGTAGTGTTGAGGCGCTTGGCGGGTGCGGCGTGAGCACCGTCGCTGGAAAGTGAACTGAATGCGGGTGAGAAACTCGGAAAGCGCGCCGATTAGCCAAGTCGCCTCCAACACGTGGTTAGCGCGGCCTTTGCTTTTGCCCAACGAATTTGCTCCCTTGAGACCTCACGCAAAGATGTCTACTCGACCTACCGACAAATCCGCTTTCCGCTTCGACTTACTTGGTTTGCCAGTATGCTTCCGCTATATGCAACCAAAGTCTTGGCCTCAGTGCTAGCGCGTGTTCCTGTTTACCAAGCCTCAAACAGCAAAAACTGGTTTCATCTCTATTTTGACAGGCGGAATACGTTTGGGGGCAAAGGAGACTTTCTCGTGTTGATTTCGTTCTTCTTGCGATTTCAAGTCTTGGTAGATAGCTCGCAAATCGAAGTTGAATTGTGCTGCGTGGGTCTCTCGTGCTCGACGTACCTCCGCGACTATCGGATCTCGTCGCATTTTTCCTACTCCTCTAACAATTCTTGTGGTGTGCAGATAATCGGTGGTTCATAACCCGCCAAGCGGCATATACGCTCAATTTTGTAACGCATCGTCGCATTTGCGATGTGCTTGAAGTTCCACGTGAGCAAGTAGTCCATACCATTGAGCGTCGCCACTGCAATGTGCAAGGCATCCTCTACTGCCTTTTGGGGCATAGGGCCTTCTTCGACCAGCTTTTCTGCAAAGGTGACTGCTTCTTCGCTCAACTTCAATAGTGGGATGTCCACGACTGCTTGCAAACGTCGCTGTGCTGCGTCCTCGTCACCTGCGCTCGCCTCTTGGATGACCAATTGTGAAATAAACAAGTCGAAATTCTGACGGCGCACTTGCCACCATTCTTGAGTGAGTTGTTGATTAGCTGCCACAATCAGATCACGACTTGGGCGCGAAGTCAAGTAGCTGATAACTGATGTTTCGAGATAGGCTTTTGGTTTCATATCTCAACTTTACCCTATGAGGGGTGCAATGTCAAGCATTACGGGTTTTTGATACGCTATTCAGTTTTCTGAGCAAAGCATTGCATTGGCGTATTTGGCCGCGCTAAACGGCCTGCATTCTCGATCCGTTTGGCGCGCTAACGATTTGCGCTTCAGCCGCCGCGAAGCGAGCGCAGCGAGTGAAGCGGTCGGCTGGAAGCGCTGGTTAGCCTGCTGAGTCACTTCTTGGATGCCAATGACAACACAGTATCTGCTAACTGGCCGGGGATAACTTGAAAGCGTTCAAATTCGTGAATATTCTTATCGGTTACGCCAATCTGGTACTCAATGCCACCCCTATGCTGATGACTCAAATATGCACTCGTTTTGGCTTCTTCGTTCGACATAACCCAGTAGATTATTCGATCAACCCATACGCCTATGAATACGAAAACGTCGCAGGCATCAAGTTTCAACTGCTGAAAATTCATCCAGAATGGAGCATCACTTCCGTATCTTAATGCTTTGGAAACGAGGCTCCCACGTTTTTTGGTGTTTATTGCTCGTGAGGATTTGACCTCAACTTTTACGCCCTCAATCCAGAGATCGTATTCTCCAGTATATTCTGGATCAAGTGACTTATCCGGTTTTTGAAATCTAGGATCCAAGTCCATAATATGTTTCTCGCCCCATATTTGACCAAAGACTCGCGGAGCTAAACTAAACAAGTCTAGATACCGGTTAGTGGAGACATATCTGTCACGCAGCTTCTCGTAGTCCTCAAAGGATATGACTTCTCTATCTCTGAGAAACATCAAGATGAACTCGTACTCGCTGAAAGGGAAAACAGAGGCCAGCCCTTGAAGACGGGCCTTCAAAACATCACGCTCTTCTGGTGCGAGAGAGAAGCTGAGTTGGTCCAAGTATTGTCGCAGTTCTTGAAGGTCCATTGTAGTCTGCCCTCAATCTATTCCTCTATCTCCGGAAACTGAGAATGCCATTGCCAGCCTGTCCTTCCAGTTCTTCGGTAGTTCTCCAATCTTCGGATTGTTATTTCGGCAAAAACTGGGTCAATATCAAAAGTGTATACTCTTCGCCCCAACTTTTCTCCTGCTATCAGCGTCGTACCCGAATGAGCAAAAAAATCAACAACTAAATCACCTTCTGTGCTACTAGACTCAATAATCCTTTCTATCGCTTTGATGGGCTTTTGAGCATAACAACCAGAAACATTCTCCTCCATCCGGTAGAAAACCTGTTGAATATCAAACCAGACGTTGCCTGGTCGTATTGTGTTCGATTTGCTTCTTTCGAGGTTTTCTGTCAATTCACCATTTACTTTTTTGTAATATCCCTTTACGACTTTGGGAATGTCCGTATATACGACAGAGAAGCTTGGCTCTCCTTGCACATAGTATAAAAGCTCCTGTCTCACCCACATCCAATTCTTTTGGGTTCCATAACCTCTTTGGTTGCGCATCGTTATGAGGTTTCGAGGTCTCAGTTGTTTGAAATCACGCATCATTATCATAAAGTCTGGTAACGGCTGAAAATTATCCTTGTAGTCAGTTCCCATCCAGACATAGAAGTGAGCGTCAGGCTTCATTACCGCTATTGCGTTGCGCACCCACCTTCTTGAGAAATCCAGGTAAGTCTCTAGACTAGTCTTTGACAAGTTTCGTGTGTTCGCGTTCCCGACTCTGACATTATAAGGCGGATCATTTATCATTAGAGGGGATGTCTCACCCTCCATTATGCTTTTGACATCATCAAGCTTCGTAGCGTCGAGGACACCTACTCTGTGCCCGTTAACAGGATCTTCCCAGATTTCTCCGTAACCGAGTCTGCATAGAGGAAGTATTTTCTTTCTAGTTTCCTCGTTGAGGTCTATCCTTTTGATCTGCTCACGGGTTTGCCCTAAAGACCTTCGAAGTGCCCTTCTTCGAGTGTCCGTGTTTGTAAACAATGAGAGTTGCTGACCCATTCTCGTCTCCCTAAACAAAAGCGCAGTACTTGAAGCTGCGCCGCTATTATACACTAAATCCAAGTCTGTGAGCAGCAGGCCAACGGGAGCATCACCCGCCCGCCGACTTTGCAAGACTACATAATTTCATTGTAGCCCAACTTTGCCAAAACCGCGCCGCTGATCCTCCCGCCGTAGGCGGGTCGGGTGAATGCAGGGTTAGCCCGCCGCACTACCATACCCAAGGCATTATTCGATACCGTACTCGTTCCTTATATTCTCGATAGCCTTCCAGTTTCTCTTCCAGAAAACCGTCTTCTTCCTGCGCCTTGAGAGCATACGCTCCCACAATCCCCAAAAC
>QNCB01000285.1 GCA_003644335.1 Planctomycetota bacterium
AGTCCAGCCAATCCAATGTCTCAGGAAGACACCCTGTTTAAGTTTAACGACTGCCTGGGCTATTGTGTGAAACAATATACTCCGACACAAAAAGAGGCCCTGCTCAAAATGACCGGAAACCTATTGGGTGTTGACGATATTGCTAAACTGTTTAATTGTTTATAAGTTTTACTTTGTCGTTTGCAAAGTTCGAGGTGGAATTTTTTGCATTTAATTTTACCACAATTCTATATTCATTAGTTCGTCGGCAAATATTATTTTACCATTATATATTTTAGCGACATCTCCAATTGCTCTTTCGCGAGAACCAGGTTTTAATGCCCAGCTACCTGTGTGCGTTAGAATTAGTTTTTTGATGCCAGTCCGTAGGTCATGCCCAGCACTTATTTTCAGTAATCCCCAGCACTTATTTGTAAAAGTTAAAGCCAGGTGGTATGACTACTAACCCGCCAACGGTTGCGGGACATGGCAAATAAGTGCTGGGGATTACTGATTACTTTTTTTGTTGTTGCGTGAATTCGTCTCGGACTACTTCGACGTCTGGTAGGGCTTTGATGAAGGATTGGCCATACGATTTTGTCGCTATTCGATGGTCGAGCACGACGACGAATCCGGTGTCGTTTGTCGAGCGGATGAGTCTGCCGAAGCCCTGCTTGAAAAGTATCACAGCCTGGGGCAGCTGAAATTCGCCGAACGGATTGCCGCCCGTTTTGCGGATAGCTTCGATGCGGGCTTCGGTAATCGGCGCGTCGGGCACGGCGAAGGGGAGCTTGGTGATGATGACATTCCGCAACGCCTCCCCAGCCACATCCACGCCCTGCCAAAAACTCATCGTCCCCATCAGCACGCATCGCTCCTGGCTGCCGAACCGCTCGAGCATGGCGGTGCGTTGAAGTTTGCGGCCCTGGATAAGCAGCTCGTAATCGTGCTCGTCGCACCACGGGCCGATGCTGTCGCCCAGGGCGTCTAGCATGGCGTAGCTGGTAGCCAGCACGAAACATCGGCCTTGCGATTTGTCGACGTAATGACATATCGCGCCGCCCGCAGCTGGGGCGAAGTCTCTGAGAATGTTCGGATTGCCCAACTGCGACTCGATATAAAGTTTCGCCTGTTTTCGATAGTTGAACGGGCTGGCCAAGAGAATCTCGTGGCCATCCGCCAGGCCCAGCCTTTTGCGGATATATTCAAATCCGTGCTCCTGTCCCCGGGCTGTAGCCAGGGTCGCGCTGGTCAGCACGACCGAGCTGACGCTGTCGAACAATGCCTCGCGGAGAATCGGCGCGACGTTTATCGGCGAGGAACTTAGCGTAACGATAGGCTGACTCGGCCCGCGCCGGCCGGGCCGACGGCCGGGCCTGCTCGGCGTGAATGTCGAGAACCAGTAGACATGCTCCTCCTCCCCCTGCGCGATAAGCCCAGCCAGGGTATCCGCCGCTTCGATGAGTCGAATCTCGATCCCCGCCAGCTCGAATTTCTGATCCTCGTTTTCGATTTTGCTCCGCAGTTGTCGCAGCTGTCCCGCCACCGACCGCAAGGCTGGCGAGATGGTGTCCGGCAGGATATTGGCCTGGCGAATCCGCCCGTTATTGGCCACGGCTGGGGGGCCTAGGCTTCGCAATGCGTCGAAAAAATCTCCGCTAGCTCCCGCTGCCCGCTGGACGGATTCAATAGCGTCGGACGTGCCTATCATAGCCAGCAAGCCTCTGCCCGTATTCTCGTCGAACAAATCCCGCAGTATCCGGGCGATGTGCGAGCTGGAAACGCTCCTGCCGAAATGATCGCTCGCGACCGATTCGACCGTGTGGGCTTCGTCCAGCACCGCGTAATCGTAATCGCCCAGCAGCTTGGCTTCGCTGCCTTTCATTGCAAGGTCGGCGAAGAACATCGAATGGTTCACGACCGCTATGTCCGCTCCCAACAGCCGACGCCGGGCTGCGGTCAGATGGCATCGCGAGCGATACTCGCACTTGCCCCCGCGACATGTGCCAGGCTCGGAGCACACTCGGCTCCACACAAACGAATCCAGCTCGAAGTCTATCTCCTGCAGCTCGCCCCCGGCGGTGTCCATCGCCCAGTCAGCCAATTCGTCCAGCTGAACCTGCTGGGCCTCCGAGCCGAAGATTTTGTCCCGCCCCTTCACAGCCAGGGCCATTCTGCGGAAGCACAGGTAGTTTCGCCTGCCCTTGCCGAGTTCCGCGGAGAACTCCACCGGCAGCACCTTGGCGAGGAATGGCAGGTCTTTGTTGATGAGCTGTTCCTGCAGGGCGATGGTGTATGTGCTGATGACGACGCGGCGTTTGTCTTGGCCCGTAACGGCTTGGAGAATGGCGGGGATAAGATACGCGAAACTCTTGCCCACGCCCGTGCCAGCCTCAGCCAGGATGTGCTGATTCTCCGTCAGGGCAGAGGCGACCGCCCGGGCCATGTCCAACTGCTCGGGCCTGTGTTCGTAGTTCGGCAGGTGCGAGGCAATCAAGCCCTCCGGCGCGAGTACATCGTCGATAGTCAAACTCGTTTGGGACAAAGTCGCAAAACCTTCCGTGTGAAGTTATCAGTTATCAGTAATCAGTAACAGCAAAAGAAGCAAAAACAGAAAATGATTAATGACGAAAAAATGACCAAGGCCCAAAGACCCAATGACCATTGAATGACCAAGGCCCAAACACCGCAACCACGGCACCCGACCAATCAACCAATCAACCAGTCAACTAATCAACTAACCAGTTAGCCAGCTCAAACTGTGTTAGTCGGGCATTTTTATGGGGCTGGTTGGCAGGGTGGTTGGCCTGGTGTTGACGGCGCTTGGATGTTCGAAATGGCTTACGAATTTCCGCATGAAATGAAACGCCATGCCCGCGGTGCAGATTCCGATGACCACCGCCAGGATGGTGCACAAGCTTCGGCCTCGCATCATGGCGTCGTGCATCGAGTCGGAAATTCTGTCCTTGGCCAGGGTCAGCATCGCCAGCATGACCGCCCCGACGGTAATCCAAATGCTGACCGAGTGGATGCCCATGTAGATAAACTCGCCGCGTGGAACTTCCGTGCCGGAGTCCAGAAAATATCGCAGCTCGGCTCCGCTGGGCGTCTCGGTTTTCACCACATGCCCGCGGACGGACTCCCCGCCGATGACGCCGAGATACACTATCGTGTAAGCCAGGAAGTTGGCCATGCCGATAACGATAACCCAAATGCAGACTTTCGTACGTATATCCATTGCAATAGTTCCTTGCCAAATACTCGTAAACCCGCAGCCCGAAGTATACCTTTTAA
>QNCB01000286.1 GCA_003644335.1 Planctomycetota bacterium
AGTAGTTTTCTGGCGGAAGCATCAGGTCATGGGAAAGGCGGCACCCGCCTAACCCATCACTGCACCTGACCGCGCTACGCGCGCGCAAATCGGCGGCCAAACGCGCATTTAGTTTGTCGACACTGTTCGATTTTAGTTTTGTCACATCCGGTTGATGAAAGAATATGATGGGAGAGAGAAAAGCAATCCCGATAGCCACAGAGACCTCAATGAAGAGGTTGCATAGCGCCAGCAAGCGTCCATTTCAGTCAAAAGAGCGACTGCGCAGAGCTTTTGGCCTGGTTGGAAGCAACGTTCACACGTTCGAGGGTAGCCCCGATGTGAACGTTTTTCGGAATTCGTTAGGCTGTCAACCTCCTCGCCTCTCGCTCAACCACTGCGTCGACTCGACGGGCGAATGTTTTTCGGTGTTTCTTTTTGCGCCTCAGATGATCATCACGCTCGGCGCTACGGCGGTTGCGTCGTCGTGCCTGGAGTTTGACGTAATTCAATCGAGTGCGCATCTTGCGTGCCCGATAGCGCACTTTCTCTCCCTTCTGGTAAGTCCGGTTCTCTCGCTCGGCGTTGTTGTTCGTCTTGTCCAGATTCTCAAAGTCGAGGTAGACGATCATCTGCTCAAAGCCGTCGCCCCGGATCACGTTGAGCACCTTTTTCAACTCGGTGACGTCATCGAACTCTTCGAGGATCGTATCTCGCCGAGCACGGGCATCATCCTTGTCCTCACTTTCGCGGAAGAGAGCCAGAATGGCCTCCTTGCATTTGTAAGCCTTGGGAATCACTGCGTCTTTGTGAGTCTCCAGAATCTCCCCCAGTCGCTGTCGCTGTTGGTCACTCAATTTGTGATTTGCCTTCAGCAACAAGTAGCGGTAGTCCCACAACTCCTTCCTGACCGCTTTCTGTGCTTTCGTTTTCTTGGGCAACTCGCGTCGATAGGCCAACATAGCCTTGTTGGTGTGCTTCATCATGGCCTGAATGACGTGAAAGACGCACAACTGCTGCTCGGCTTCGGGGAAGACGTCGAGTATGGCGCTGTGATACGCCTTCCACATATCCGTGATGATGACCAGTGGATCGATTCCCATTCCCTCGAGTTGTCTCAGAAAGCCCGCGATCGCGTCGCTGTCACGGCTGTCGATCAAGTCGAAGAAGATCGTGCGGTCGTTGATGGGGTCCACAGCCACTACCAGGTATTGCTTGTTGCCGTTCTCGTCGTGCAAGTGAACTTCATCTATACCCACGACGCCGCTGAAGCGGGCCACTACCCATTGGGTGTATTCGCCTTCTCCCAGATCAGCTTCCGCCTCTGCGTGGACCCACTCGTGCACGGTAGACTTGGCCACACGCACGTGAAAGTCACGCCACATCCGTTGCGGCACCCGTTCCAATGGCATACCATCCTCGGTAACCGAAGCTATTGCTTTCTGCTTGGCCCGCTTGGTGAAGCGGCCACTCTTTTCGACAAAACCCAACTCCGGTGCCCCTCTCCACTCGCAGTTCTCGTTGCAACACTCGCGTACTTCGCGGTAGACCTGCAAGACGGTGGGCCGTTCCAGATCAATATCCTGTGGATGGCTGTAGTAGGCACGCTTGCACTTGGTTGCACTGCCACAATCTGGACATATTGTCTGGCTGTAGTCGGGTGTGACGACCACGACCTGCATTGGCAAACGAAAGCCTCTGATTCTTTCACCTTGGGCTTTCGTTTCCACCAACACACTGGTCTCCCTCACTATCTCTTCCTCGACCAGTTCTTTCATTGCTGGTTTCAGTCGATACCACACAACAGCCCGCCGTCGCCGTCGTCGTTTGACCCGTCGAATGCGCCGCCGCCTTCTTCGTCTACCACTACTGCGCTGCTCCAATGCCAGTCGTCGGGCTTGATAGGCGACCCAGGCTCGCCAATCTTCCCTCTGCATCCACGCTGTGCATCTGAACTTGCTTCCTCTCACACCAACCGTCGGCGCGACACCGCCCACTTGTCCAATCCACACCACCAGGAGTATAATAGTCCCAAGACGGCTAAGCATAGCAAGCACCTCCTGCAAGAGTTTTGCCTGCTAGTTTGGCCGTTTTTGATTAAATTGTCAAGGTTCCAATGTCGGATGCAGCTCGTGCATTCCTTTCTTGCATCAGAACTTGCCGACGCCCTTCATCTCAGCCGCCGATGTGGCCTTGTATCCACTAAAACCGAACACTGTCCTTTTGTGTTCTCGCGGAAAAACGCACCCAGATATGGGGGATACCACGGGAATTCCCAAAGACCCACAACTATTTATAACCAAATCACCCAGATTCTAAAGCTCAGGGCACTTGTGGTGCAAGCCCAATTACATCAATCACTTGATTGGTGACCGTGTTGATTATCGTGATATTGTCAGATTGTTCGCAACTCACATACAATCTGCTTCCGTCGGGGCTGATGGCAAAATCGTTGGGGCATACGCAATACACCGGATCCAGTCCGGTATCGATCTGTGCGACAACCTGCCATGTGATGGTGTCGAATGCTGTGATTCCTTTGAGGTCCCACAGGGCAAGATAGCCTGTATTGCCATCTGGGCTGAAAATGACATCCGTCACAAGTGTACGGCCCGGTGCCCACGGTTCGAGGTCAATGGAGCGCAGTAGTTGGTTGGCGGTGGTGTCATAGACCTGCATATAGAAAAAGTCACCAATGGTATAGAACGCGTGGCCTGGCGGGATGCCAATGGCACGATCAGGGTAAGCGTCAAGCTGTTCGTTGCCTGAAACGTTGATCGTTTCCCTGGCAAGAACAGTATTCGTTGATGTATCAATAGCAGCATATTGCTCCCAGCCGGTGACATAGACCCGGGTGCCATCCGGCGCAACTTTGATGTTGTGACCATCGTTGACAGCCTGCACGCTTGCGGCGACTGTCAGGGTGGCACGATCCAGTGTGGAGACTATGCCGCCTGAATCGATAAGATAGATTTGACTGCCGTCTGGACTGACTACCAGATCGCGGATGGTGTTCCCGGCGGGCAAGTCAATGGGTGTGGATGCGGTGAAAGAGATCGAGTCTGTATCGAAGGTAAGCAGACAGGAGGGAGTTGACACGTAAAGGGTTGAATCATCCGGCGTGATATCCATACTGGTGGCCTTCCCGAAGCAGGGATCTTGCTCTTGCAGATAGTAGTATGTATCAACATTCCCGCTGGTAACGTTCACCACGCTGACTGATGCGGCCTGCGGCCCAATGTTGGCGGTGTAGAGGATTGATCCGTCAGAGTCGATGACCAGATGCTCCG
>QNCB01000287.1 GCA_003644335.1 Planctomycetota bacterium
GCTATGCCGCACGAACAAATGAACGAGCAACAGGTCGCAGCCTATCTGACGATGGATTTGCGTGACGTCGTTAAGTGGGCGTCGCGCGGGCAGATACCCTGCCGAAAACTGGGCGAGCAAAAATACCGCTTCTGCAAGAGCGACCTTGACCACTGGGTTTGGCGGCAGATGCACAATTTCGACTGCCAGGCCATCGCGGGCATCGAACGCGGGGTCAGCGAGTATCATGGCTTTGAGGTAGACAAGCCTTTGATCTGCCCGCTGATTCCCGACCACGGCCTGGTCCTGCCACTCCAGGCCAAGACGCGACAATCCGTTATCCGGGCCTTGCTCGACCGGGCGGAGGAGCTGGGCCTGGTCTACGCGCGGGACGACCTGCTGAACGAACTGCTGGGGCGAGAGAAACTCTGCTCGACCGCACTGCTGCCAGGCGTAGCTTTTCCGCATCCGCGACACCCCGTGCCGTACGATATTGCCGAGAGTTTTATCATCGTCGGTGCCAGCCTGGCGGGGATACCATTCGGAGCGGAGAAGGGTTCGCTGACCAGGCTGTTCTTTCTCATCTGCTGCAAAGACGACCGCACGCACCTGCACGTCCTGGCCAGGCTGGTCCGACTGCTGGAAGCAAAAACAATGACCGAACAACTCATAGCCTGCGACTCAGCAGAACAATTAGCTGAGCTTTTGGCCTACCGCGAACTGCAAGTTCTACATCAGGGATGAAGCAAATTCGAAACAAATCCGAATTTTCCAAATTCAAATTTTCGTAGCTGTTCACGCAGGAAAGAACCACTAATAGACACTAATGTTGGGTATATGGTTGTCTGTTGACAATAGGCACACCTGCCGATAGCATATAATTGGTGAGTGAATTTGACTGGAAGAATGAAAAGAGCGAATTTTTGGAGAGGACCCGCGGAGTATGTTTTGAGGATATTGTTATCCATATTCAGAATGGCTGCGTGCTTGATGTGGTCAGGCACTCCAATCGAGATCGTTATCCGGGGCAAAACATGATAGTTCTTGACGTCGAGGACTATGTCTATCTTGTATCCTATGTCAATACGTCAGATATTTTTAAGGCCTATTGCTAGGCTTGGCGCGCTTCATGCCCAACGGCAGCTGCGCAGCTTTCTTGCTTCGCATCGGCGGACACGCAGCGTTCAGGACAAGTTCCTGGCGGAGTTTCTCCGCGCCCACAGCCAAACAGCCTTTGGCCAAGACCACAACCTCGGGCAGGTGCGCAGCTACGAGGACTTCCGCCTGGCTGTGCCGATTACCGACTATCAGTATATTCAGCCTTACATGAGCCGGGTGCTGCATGGCGAGCCAGGCGCGCTGCTGCCGGCTGACCAGCCTGTGCTGATGTTCTCCATGACCAGCGGCACGACCGGCGAGCCCAAGCACATCCCTGTTACGCCGCGGTTCCTGGCTGATATCCGCCGCGGGTGGAACCTGTTTGGCGTCAATGTTTTCGGCCAGCATCCTCGGGCCTGGCTTAGGCCCTTGGTGCAGATATCCTCGTTTTCCAGCGAGAGGTTAAGTCCCTCAGGCCAACCTTGCGGCGCCATCAGTGGCCTGCTTGCCAGCACGCAAAAACGCGTCGTGCGATGGATGTACGCCGTGCCCCAATGGGTCGCAAGCCTGGCTGACCCGACGACAAGATATTACGCCATTTTGCGACATAGCATCGCCCGGGATGTGGCCTTCATCACCACCGCCAATCCCTCGAGCACCATCAAGCTCATTGAAACAGGCCAGGCCCAGGTCGAAAGGCTTATTCGCGACGTGCGGGACGGAACCTTCACCCCGCCGGAGTCCGACGCGACAAACCAGACTGGCTTGCCAAAAAATATCTCCGCAAACTTCAAGCCAAACCCAGCCCTGGCAGCTCGGCTGGAAGCAGGCCTGGCTAGGGACGGACAATTGCTGCCGAAGCATTTTTGGAATGTCGAATTTCTGACCAACTGGACGGGCGGGACGCTGAGCCTCTACCTTCGCAGGCTGAGGGAGCTGTTCCCGGGCGCAGCGATTCACGACATCGGACTCCTGGCCAGCGAGGGTCGCTTCTCCGTGCCGCTCGAGCCAAACACCCCCAGCGGCGTAGCGGAAATTACCTCCAACTTCCTGGAGTTTATCCCCGCAGATGAGCGCCAGCAAAGCCAGCCAAAAACTCTCCGAGCAGATGAGCTTGACGTCGGCGGGGAGTATTTTCTGGTGGTAACAAACTGGGCGGGGCTGTACCGGTACAACCTCGACGACCGCGTCCGCGTTACGGGTTTCATAGGCCAAACGCCGACGTTCGAATTTCTCTCGCGCGGAACATGCACCGCCAACATCACCGGCGAGAAAATCACCGAGCATCAGGTGGTTGCCGCGATGGCCCAGGCCCGGCGGCAGACTGGCTGCGATATCGAGCGGTTCGTTCTCCAAGGCCGATTCTGCCGTAGCGGCGAGCCTTGCTACGAGCTGCGAATCGAGCGGGCAGATGGCCTGGACCCCCAAGTCCTGGCCCAGCGGATGGACGACGCCCTGGCCAGGTTGAACATCGAATACGCGTCGAAACGCAAGGACGGCAGGCTGGGGCCAATCAGGCCTTGCCCGATGCAGCCTGGCTCGTTTGCCCAGGCTGAGCGACAGACCATCCTCGAACGCCCGGGCCGAGGCGAACAATACAAGCACCAGTACCTTCTGACCGATATAATAGACGAAGGCGGTAGCGAAGGGAGCCAACAGGTTGAATAAGTCGGAAAATTTGGAGCGGTTTTTGTCGGATGGCGGGCCCAGGCTGATGTTTCATGGCGCTGCTGGTGAGGTAACAGGCTCGATGCACCTGCTGCGAGTACACGGCCAGACCGTCGCGATGGACTGTGGCTTGTATCAGGGACGGCGAAACGATTCCAACGAAAAAAATCTCTCGTTCCCGCTCCCGGCCGGCGAAATCGACGAGTTGCTGCTGTCCCACGCGCATATCGATCATAGCGGAAATATCCCCCAGCTGGTCAAGCGGGGCTTTGCTGGGCGGATTTTCGCGACCTCTGCCACAGCTGACCTGTGCAAAATAATGTTGGCTGACTCAGGCCATATTCAGGAAGAGGATGCTGCCTACTGGAACCGCAAACGCGCCGCTGATCCCAGCGAATACATTCAGCCACTCTATACCGTTGAAGACGCAACCGCGGCTATGAAGCAATTTCAACACATCGACTACGGCCAAAAATTCTGCTTCGATGGTGGCACTTGCGCGACATTTATCGAAGCTGGTCA
>QNCB01000288.1 GCA_003644335.1 Planctomycetota bacterium
CATCGCCGACCTGCACACGCTCACCACCAGGCCGGAAAAGGAGCACATCCTCGAGATCCGCCGCAATATCCACGCCATCGTGCTCGATTACCTGGCGGCCGGTATTGACCCCGAAAAGAGCGTCATCTTCGTCCAGTCGGCCATTCCGGGCATTTACCAGCTCAACCTGATCCTCGAGATGCTGGTCAACGTGCCACGGCTGGAGCGCGTTCCCAGCCTCAAAGAGATGGCGCGCGACGCCCGGTTGGAGACGATGCCCTTTGGCCTGTTGGGCTACCCGGTGCTCCAAGCCGCCGATATCCTGCTGCCCCGCGCCCACCTGGTACCGGTGGGGAAGGATAACCAGGCCCACGTGGAGGTGACGCGGGAACTGGCCCGCCGCTTCAATAAGCTCTACGGTCAAGTCTTTCCCATACCTGAGGCGCTCCTGAGCGAAACGCCGACTTTGGTGGGAACCGACGGAACCAAAATGAGCAAGAGTCGTGATAACGCCATCTACCTCTCCGACGACGAGGCAACGGTAAAGCGCAAAGTACACGAAATGTACACCATAAATGATTTTCCAGCTTTGGAGTGCGTCATTTGAATCGCGCAGAAGACGACGGAGCATTCAGATGGTAGGTAAACAACAGCCGCCACGGTTCACCGTCATCCATAGGGACACGGATGTCCCGCTGGTTGAGGATAACGCAGTATCGCTCGAAGGCTGCCTGTATGCGGCAATCCTCAAAACGGTCAAACACTACCAAGATGATCCGTTTCGTCTTGTGCCGCACGAACTCACCGTGCTGATTCGTCAGCCGCTCCAGGATCGTCTCCCGCTCCAGATTGTTCAGCTTGATCTGGTAAAGTTCCTCGACATCGGTACTGAGCGCTTCCCCTTCCCGTCCCTTGGCTGTCGAGCGTGCGTCTCGTTGCTGTCGCTTGGCGGCTTGTTGCTCTGCCTCCTCCCTCAGCACTTGCTTGAGGGCCTGTTCGATGAAATCGGCCAGCAGCGTTTCCTGAGCGGTGAAAACCTCCAATCTCAGTTGAGTCAAGATGGAATCGCGTGTCAAGTCCAGTTCGGCCACCTGTTTCTCCTCTGGGCGCGGCCCTTTCCCGTCTGCCCAAGCCAGCAGGCTGTCCAGTTCCTCCAACCGCGCCGTGGACCTTTGGATATGCCGCTGCAGGTCTTTGACCAACTTTTTCAAGTCCCTGATGCCCAACCCCAACTCGTTGGTAGCCGGTTCCCCCGCGCGCAACTGCTCCAATTCTCGCTTCACTTCCTTCAATCTGGCTCGGTCGTTGGCCCGGCGTGTAGTCACCTGGCGGTGGTTCTTCAATATCTTCCGTCGTTCCTCCTCATCCGGTTTTTCGAGTTTAGCGGGCCGCAAGTGTGCCTTCCCACCACCAAAGGCGGACAAGTTGACGCGCCGTTGCATCTGCTTCAGCAGAATCTCCACTCGCTGCCGAAAACGCAGTTCATCGACTACTTCGCCCTCGCTCATCTCGTCTCGCTCGACCCCGACCACCAACCGTGCCCGCTTCTTGCTCTCCGGCTTACCATCCCACTCCACTATACACCGTATTGGCCGCTCCAGGTCATAGATGGACAATTCGGTATCGAGACGATAGCCCGCCACCCGTTCCACCATCTGCCCGGTTGCTTCGTCTCGCACCTCGACCGTGACTGGGTGCTCTTTAAGTTTTGTTTCACTCACTCCTTCCAACGCATCCTGGATGGTCTTGATGTTCTTTCCCCAGGTCAGCAGCTTGGGGCCTTCCCCCAACGCCCAGCGGATGACCGTCTTGACGCTCCACCACCGATCGGCGATGACCAGTTCCAATTGCCAGCCAGGAATAGCGCGGTCCAGCCCTCCATCGATCAACTCGACGACGCGCTGCACCACTGCCAGTGGGGTGATGTCCGAAGGCCCCAAAGGGCAGGTCACGGCGTGGCCGGTATCCACGTCTTGGGCTATGTGGCGGCGAAAGGCCTTGCAGATTCCGTAGCGGGTACCGTGCTTCGTTCGGGCAATCGGCTCTCGACGGAAGATAGCGTTGACGTAATCGTCCAGGTAGATCGCCCGCCCCCGAATCAGCCCCTTTCGCATACGCTGAGCTACAGCCTCTTCCAGGTAGTCCCGCAGGCGGGTGATGCTATCTTCGCGCCCATCCGAGCGACACACGGTCACTTTCGCTTTCGCGTGCTTTGCTACTTCCACCATCCAGTGGCGCAAACTGGTCGCCGACAACCCGGCGCAGCCGCTCAACAGTCCCCGCACCTGACGCCAGGCGAAGTACTTGATCTGGCTCAAGCACCCACCACCGCTCGCCATCAGGTAGACCAGCGAGACGTGCCATACTCGCAACGGAGACCAGCCGCTCAACACGGACAGCGACTCGGCGACCAGTCGCTCGAGACTGCCGTAAGCACCGTTGAGGGCCAAATGAGCCACCCCCAAGGCGATCCCCACCAAGCCTCGTTCCGGTGTTTGCCATTCGCGCGGGCTGCTGCTGTTCAGTATGTTCTCCAGCGGCTCTCCATCTACGCCAGCAAAGTAGGCTCGCCGCCGCTCCGCGTCCAGGTAGGCATCTATCTCTTCTCTCAGCCCAGCTTCTACCGCCGCCCGCCAGCCCATCTCGTGCAAATGCCGTCCCACCGTCCGGTCATCTACCACACCATCCAGTCGAGCGGCCAGTTCTCGCTCGCTGATCCTTTCCCCGCGCACCAGGTTCAGTGTGGCTTGGCTGATCAACTTCGGCTTGTGCGGTTCCATCCGATAGTCCGTCAGTTGCCCCGGATTGAAATGCCGCCGATCTATCAAGTCAGCGCTGTTTCCCGTCTCGGCATACGTGGTCCGGTGCGCCTCGACGGTGCGCGGCATTACCCCTTGCACCGCCGCTGCTTCTTCGACGGTGATGACTTCACTATCTACCAGCAAAGTCGTGATAATTTTCAACCCTTCGCAGTCATCATCTCGCAAAGAGACAAATTCTTCCCCGTCCAGCATGAGCCAGACGTGACCGTTCCGGCTGCACGGTTGCAGCACAAGTTGTGGCATCAGTGCCTCCCTCCACTAGAGATAGACGGAGATAGTATGCCACCCAATGGCCAATTTGTTAAGGAGCTACCAGCGATGTGCCTGCGTGATTCAAATGACGCACTTTACCTTCCTAGAAAGGCTGAAAATCATTTATGGAACCAGATGTTCATCGAAGCAAACCAGCGGTCGTTTCGGATCCAAGGAGACAGCGTACACGTCAAGAACATCTTCCATGCGCCA
>QNCB01000289.1 GCA_003644335.1 Planctomycetota bacterium
ATTTCGGATTTCAGATTTCGGATTGTTTCACGAACGGCCCCAATCCGAAATCCAAAATCCAAAATCCGAAATTGTCGCGATAGCCGACTAGCTTTATATTCTCCCCCAACGCTCAGTGGTAAAGCTCACGATTTGATCTCGCTGGTCAATTTTCCCTTGCCAAGCCCGGCGGTTTTGTGCAGAATATCCTCACCCCAGCCAGGCTGGGCGCGGCGAAGCAAAGTTGCGGAAAAATTCCGGGCCTCCCGTAGCGGACGCTCCAGAACACTCGGCGGGCCAAAATGTCCGCGGGAATTTCAGGCTGAGCGAAAAGCCAGCCAGGTTAACGATGGCGGAAAATAACGACAATATAGACACTGGGCTTCAGCTGCCTTTTGAAAAGCCTATCGCCCGTCTCCAAAGGCAGGTTATCGAGCTTCAGGACGAGCAGGTCAAAACCGGCAGGGACTATTCGAGCGAGGTTCGTCAGCTCCGCGCGCAGTATATCTCGCTGCTGCGGAAGACCTACCAGGCGCTGAGTCCGTGGGAAACCGTCCAGGTCGCCCGCCACCCGAAAAGGCCTCTCGGGCGAGACTACATAGACATGATCGTCAAGAACTTCGTCGAGCTGCACGGCGACAGGCACTTCGGGGACGACCAGGCTCTCGTCGGCGGCCTTGGGCGGATCGGCACGGAAAAAGTGCTGGTGCTAGCCCATCACAAAGGTCGCGAGACGAAGGAAAAGTTGGCTTGCAACTTTGGCTGTGCCCAGCCTGAGGGGTATCGCAAGGCACTTAGGCTGATGAAGCTGGCGGAGAAGTTCCGCCTGCCCGTCGTCGCTCTGATAGACACGCAGGGGGCGTATCCGGGCATCGGCTCAGAGGAGCGAGGCGTAGCGGAAGCCATCGCGCGAAACCTGCTGGAGATGAGCAGACTCCGCACGCCGATCGTCTGCGTCGTTATCGGCGAGGGAGGCTCGGGCGGCGCGCTTGGCATTGGCGTGGGCGACAAGGTCGCCATCCTGGAATACGCGTACTACTCGGTCATCAGCCCGGAGGGTTGCGCGTCGATACTTTGGCGGACGGGCGAAAAGGCGCCCGAAGCAGCCCAGGCTCTGAAACTCACCGGCGGCGACTTAAAAAAACTAGGCGTGGTGGACGATATCATCGCCGAGCCGCTCGGCGGAGCACATCGCAACCCAGCTGAGACCGCTCACAACCTCGAACATTATATAGTAAAAACTCTCCGGCACCTCCGCCGAACCGAAACGGACGAACTCCTGACGACCCGATACGAAACCTGGCGAAAAAAAGGCAAATTCGTTGTAGGGAAATAGGCAATAGGCAAATAGGCAAATAGGCAAATAGGCAATAGGGGAAAGCAATGACGAATTCCGAATGACGAAAAAACGCCCAATATCCAAATACCCCCAGCACTTATTTGCAGGAGTATAGGATATCGTGAGTCTCTTTGTTTAAGACAACAACTATTTTGAAGCGTGACCAATAAGTGCTGGGAATGACCAAGGCCCAATGCCCTCCCGTGTCATTCGTGTTCTGTCGTTTTTGCTTTTGCTGATTACTTAAAAAAAAAATCCGTGAAACCGAAGGTTCACTCAATCAGTTTTTAATCTGTGAAATCTGTGGACTCATTGGTGGGAATGAGCAAATTGCCGTCTTTGTATTACTACAGATAATCTCGGGGGCGCTTGTTCGTGTATTTTTTGAATACGGTTGCGAAATATTGGCTGGACGCAAAGCCCAAAAGCATCGCTACGCCGGTTACGGTATGCCCGCCACTGCGAAGCAGGCTCACAGCTTGTTCGATCTTTCTATGCTGGACATACTCCGACGGGCTCATGCCGGTCTGCTGGCGAAACTTGAACTGAAATTGCGAGCGGGAAAGGTTCGCCTCCCGGGCCAGGGCGTCGTTCGTCAGCAAGGCTGCCCCGTCCGGGCCGTCCTGAAGATGCCCGTCGATATACTCCTGAACCGCAGCGATATTGCCGGTTCTTTCCTTGGCCTCCCTAGCTTCAATGCACCGGACGATTTCCGATACCAACACCAACAACGCCAACGAGACATCCAAAGGTTTCATCTCAGCCTTGGCGTGTGCATCAGCTAGAATAACCGCGTCGAAAAGATGCCGAAGCTGCAAAGAAGCCTTGAAAACTCGCGACTCGGGATGAATCCCCGAAAGTTTGTCGATCATTGGGCTGACGATTTTTTTGGGGAAGTTCAGAAATCTCCCGCCCTTGTCCTTGGGAGGCAGCCGCAGGCGTATCCAGTAGATAAGTATTCTTTCCAGGATATCCGCGGTAGCTTCGTGCTGCTCTCCGGGCAGAGCGACAAACACATCGCCGCCCACAGTACGATATTCCCTGCCCGCAACCTGCCATACCTGAGAGCCTTGGGCAAGATAATGCACCTCTATTATCCCCTCGTGCGCTCCCTCGTTTTCATTTACGAGCAGGCTCCACGAATGAGCCTCGCCGGTATGTAGCCGACCCAGCTGGGGCACACAACCACGCAGCCCAACGTCCTTGAAGTCAAGTTCGATTCTCTCCCGCCGAAATATAGGATCATCACGAGGCATAAATTTTTTCTCAGGATTCAGGAGTCAGGATTCAGTAGTCAGTAGTCAGTAGTCCCAGCACTTATTTGCCATGTTTCTGAGCAGTTGGTAGGTTAATAACCATACTGCCCAGCCATAAAATTTCGCAAATAAGTGCTGGGATAACTGACTACTGACTACTGAATCCTGACTCCTGCTTTTATCGCCCCAAACGCGATAAAACTTTAACCTTTATCCCGCGTAGCGTCAGCTTGGGCTTTTTTGAATTTTTCAAAAAAGAAAATAATTTTTTTTTCAACTTTTTTCAACGTCTTTCAGCCAACGCGCCCTCCGCCGCAAGCCATCTGTAACATGTTATAGACTAAACAATTACAATCGACACCAGGCAGGGGCGACTCCCTGCGAATTGGCTTGATATGCCATGTTTAATATTGGACGCCGTCCGATGTCGAACGACAAGATTCCAAACTCGTGGTAAATTATATCCATAGCATCTTGGATTGTTTTTGTTGACAACTGAATAATCGAGATTTTAGCTATCGGCAGCGTGTCGGTAGCAAAGCTGTAAAAGAGAGTCTGCTGGGTGTTCCGGCGGACAAAGTGTTTTTGCCCAATCGAGGGCGGGAAGGTGGTGTGTCATGAGAAAAATGACAATGATGTTGATGTTGAGTGTAGCTGTGCTGCTCGTTGCAGCAACCGCCCAGGCGGCG
>QNCB01000290.1 GCA_003644335.1 Planctomycetota bacterium
AACGCATAGAACGCAAAGATAAAACGTATTTACTCAAACTGACCGATTTTCAGTAACCCAACCGCTGTGCTGTTGACTGGTTGATTAGTTAACTGGTTAACTGGGAAAAGATTACAAAATAAATACGCCAAAGCTCCGTGCCCAGATAAAACCTGAAAAACACAAAGGTTTCGACGCTATAAAAATTTGTGTAATTCTTTACTAGCCAACTAGTTAACCAATCAACCAACTACTCAAACCGGTCGGTTTGAGGTATTTAATTATCAGCAGAAAAAAAACAGTTCTTCATTTGCTTCATGTTCTTCATGGTGAATGATGTTTGTTTTCACGCTTGGCAGATTAGGGTGAAGTCGTTTGGCAGATAGTCTTCGACGAGTTTGACTGACTGGCAGAGTGGCTGGACGATTTCGATGACCTTGGTTGGTTGATATGCGAAGTAGCGAGCGTCGGCTGGGGGTTTGCGGGCGTGGAGAAAGTTTACCGCCAGGTAGCCTTTTGCGTGGGCGAGCATGCGAGGCAAGGCCTGGGCGACGAACCGGAGATTATTGCCCAGGTTCAGATTCAGCGTCCCGCTACAATAAACGATATCGAACATCTCCCCAGCCAGGGCTGAAGCGTCGCCGAAAATATCCGCCTGCACGAACCGCGCCTCCGGATGGGCCAGCCTGGCCCGGGCGAGCATCTCCGCTACCACATCCACGCCGGTATAATCCACCGCCAGCCCAGCCAGCTGCAAGTAGGCTAGCAAATCGCCCAGGCCACAGCCTACATCCAGCAGGGAGACGCCGCGGGGCAAGTCCACATGCTCGGTCAAGACTTCAAACCGGGCTTGCTGAGCCTCAGGCCCCGCCCAGTCCAGGACATCAAAGTTCGCCAGGTGCGGCTTAACGCGAGGCTGATAATGTTTTTTTATGTCGTCAATCTTGCTCATATTTTTTCTTTTTTTGATAGGATAACAGGATAAAAGCGGGATGAGTTGTTAAAAAAATCCTGTCAATCCTGTTATCCTATCTAACATCTTCTTTTCCCAATAAACGTGGTTGCAAACACCGCAACCACGGCACCGGGGCTGTTAAAAACCACAGCCGAGGGCGGCTGTGCTACATTTACGGATAGTATTGGTCTATGACCGTTTGGATATCTTGCGGGGTTTTTGTTGCTACGAAGGCCATGCGGAGCTGTTTGGGGTGCGGGTGCATGCGGGCGTATTTGATGCCCCACTTCCGCATGATCCGCGGGCCTTTGAGCGGGCCATAGAGTTCCACCGCCCCAGCTGTGTGGGCGAGCAAGACCCGCCGTTGCTCCGCCAGGTCAGGCTGATATAGCTCGCGCCCAGCGATGATATCCCGCACCTGCCGAAAGAACCATGGGTTGCCAATTGCCCCCCGCGCTACAGATGCGGCATCGACGCCCGTCTCGCTCAGCATCCGCAGCGCATCGCAGGGTGTCCAGACATCGCCCGAGCCGATGACAGTCCAGTCCGGGAACCTGGCCTTGACGCGCTTCAGAAAATCCCAGTCAGCTTGACCGGTGTATTTCTGCTCGACGCTACGGGCGTGAACCGTGATACCCGCGGCCCCCGCCTGGCGGGCGCCCTCAGCGATTTTCCAGAAATGTTCCTCGCTATCCAGGCCCGGCTCATCGAAAAACTTTTGTCGCACTTTCAGCGTAACGGGCCTGTCGCACACAGCCACGACCGCGCGAACAATTTCCACCGCCAGGTCAGGCTGATTCATCAGCCTGCCGCCACGAGACCGCTTCATCGCTTTGTTCACAGGGCAGGCGAAGTTCAGGTCTACCACATCGAACCCTCGCCGGCAGAGCGACTCACCAGCCCGGGACATCTCCGCCGGGTCGTTGCCGATGAGCTGACCGCCCAGGGGATGGTCGTCCTCGCCGGTTGCGAGTATGGCGGGCCTTTGCTTGCTCCGCATGGTAACGCAACGATCGAGCACCATCTCAGCGGTGCAATAGTCGCACCCCATCTGCCGGCAGATAGTGCGAAAGGCCAGGTCGGAATACCCCGCCAGCGGAGCCAGCACGACGGGCAGGCCGATGGCGACATCGCCGATTCGAAATGGTTTTATGTCCAGATTCACGCCGACAGTATATACGGGATTTGGGATTTTTTTGGCAAGATTTGGAAATTCGTCGGTTTATAAACCGATCGAGAAATATCAACCGATGTTTCCGTCAGAAGCAGTAACAAACTCTAAAGAATGAGATTCAAATAAATTTCCACATTCCTTTTGTAGCCTCTGCATTGCCTGTTTTGCATATTTTGGCTCGATATCCAAGCCTATGCTGTTTCGGCCACATTTCATCGCAGCTAACATGGTAGTCCCGGTTCCGGCAAAAGGATCCAACACCGTATCGCCAACAAACGAAAACATTCGCACAAGACGATGCGCCAGCTCCAACGGAAATGGAGCTGGGTGCTGACGCGTCGAAGCGCCGGAGATGTTCCAGAACTGCTGAAACCATTTGCTAAAATCTTTTTTGTCAATTCGGCTTTGTTGTCTCTGTTTTTCCGTAGGTTTTCTATAGCCCCCAGGCTTTCGTTGCATCAGGATAAACTCGATATCATTTTTTATGATCGCATTTGGTTCATAGGGTTTGCCTAAAAACTTTGAACCATTACTAACTTCATAATTTGCATTTGCAATTTTATGCCATATGATCGGATTGAGATTATCAAACCCCAACTTCCGACATCGGACGCAAATATCAGCATGAAGCGGGACGACTACATGTCGGCCATTATTATTTCGCCTCGACAAACACACATCGCCAACCACGCAAACCAGCCTGCCACCAGGTACTAAAACACGAAATACATGCTTCCATACTTTTTCCAGCTCATCGAGAAAAACTTCATAATCTGCCATGTGTCCCATTTGCTCTGGATTATCTTCGTAACGCTTTAGTGTCCAGTATGGCGGAGATGTAATCACCAAATGCACGGATGTGTCCGGGATAAATGACAACTCACGCGCGTCGCCAAGAATCAGTTTGTGGTGGGTTGGCTCATGTGCCTCTTGTTCCCTGGCTTGAATCATATTGCCGCCCCTTTCAGGTAAGCTGAAAGTTTTTTGACAAAAAAATCAAAACCAATATCACTGCATGGTTCTTGATACTGCCCTTTTATCCCAGCCTGGCGTGTGGAAGTTATGAGAACTGTCGAGTCGTAGTGTCGTTCGAGAACGAGTTTTTTACAAAACAACTCGTAGCGTTGCATATAGGAAGCCTCTCGGAATTCAG
>QNCB01000291.1 GCA_003644335.1 Planctomycetota bacterium
CTTGTCAAATTTTGTCAGGCCTGAATTGTGCGACAGGCTCAATACTGATATCGAAATTCGAAACTTTAAACAATTTCACAACCACGGCACCGGCTATGAAATAATCTAGGATACTTCTGCCACCATTCCCGAAATTCAGACTTGTTTTTTGTCGCTGATACACTAGAATGTTCCGCTTCCCATTACCAACTACACGGAACAACCATCCCGAAAGGAAAGACGACATGTTGAGAATAGCGGTAATAGGCGGCGACGGAACAGGCCCGGAAGTGGCAGCTGAGGGCTTGAAGGTTCTCGATGCGGTCAGCAAAAAAGTAGGTTTCGAATATAGCACCAAGGACTTCGACGTCAGTGGCGACAGATATCTCGCCCGTGGTGGAAATCCCGAAGCGCCCAGTATCGAGGTCATCAGCGACGAGGAACTCGAAGAGCTTCGCGGTTTTGACGCTATCTATCTAGGTGCGGTGGGTCATCCGGACGTGGCTCCGGGCATTCTGGAAAAAGGCTTGCTGCTCCGCGCCCGTTTCGCGTTGGATCAGTACATCAACCTCCGCCCGGTTCAGCTTTACCCCAACGTGCCGACCCCGCTGGCAGATAAGGGGCCTGAGGACGTGGACTTCGTCGTCGTTCGCGAGAACACCGAGGGTATTTATACCGGCATGGGCGGCGTGCAGTATCAGGGTAGCCCGCGGGAAGTTTCCACGCAGGTCAACTGCACCACGCGATTCGGAGCCGAGCGAGCTATCCGCTATGCCTTCGAGCTGTGCCGCAAACGCAACAAGAAAAAACATCTCACACTGGTACACAAGACCAATGTCCTGACCTTCGTAGGCTCGACCTGGTTCAACGCGTTTCAGGACGTCGCCAAGGAATATCCGGATATCGAGACGGACTACAACCACGTGGACGCGGCCTGTATGTGGTTCGTGAAAAATCCGGAGTTTTACGACGTGCTGGTTACCGACAATATCTTCGGCGACATCATCACCGACCTGGGCGCTATGATCCAGGGCGGCATGGGTGTGGCTGCGGGCGGAAACATCAACCCGGACAAGGGTGGCACGAGCATGTTCGAGCCTATCGGCGGCAGTGCCCCCAAATACACGGGCCAAAATGTTATCAACCCCATAGCCGCGATTGGCGCCCTGGCAATGCTGCTGCGGGAGACGGGCAACAACACGGGCGACGAAAAACTTGTCGAAGCGGGCAACCGCGTAGAAGCAGCCATCGTCGCATGCACGCCCAGAATGTCGAGCCAGTCAGCTGGGCGAATGGGTATGGGCACCGACGCTGTGGGCGATATGGTAGCCAAGGCTGTTGCCGACGCCAAGTAAACCCAAGGCGAGTAACAAGAATCTTTGGCGGGCAGAAGAGAGCGAGAGTTTTCTTCTGCCCGTTTTTTTGTGAGGTCATTCTGCAGGCGAGTCTGGCTGTTGGTTTTCCCTGCGATGTCGCACCGACCGGACAAACTGATAAATAAGCCCAGCCGTGCCAAGTGTAAGCGTAGCTCCGGGCCAGGCTAGCGGATATGCGCCGAGAAACTCTGCTATTTTTTCATGCGTGCCGAACTTCAACGCCAAGCTCAGCCCGCCACAGATGAGCATCGACGAGCCTTGCATCGCGGTCAGCACCATCACGCAGAATCGGAACGTTACGAACGTCAGCAGGAACAGCAGCATACCCCCAGCTATCGCTCCTGCCCAGGCGAATGGCAGGATATCCGCCCGCCCCATCGCCGTAACGACATAGCCAAATGCGACATACCCAGCCAACGCTCCAGCTGCGGCGCCGAGCAAGGCCAGGAAAAGTTTCATCAAAGGCCAGGCTAGCACTCCCAGCACTACCCCGCCGGCGAGCATGCCTATCCACCACTGATCTTCATAGCCTGCCTGTACCACTAACATCCCGCCGACCGTCGTGCCAAAAACCGCAGCGTTGATAATCAGTAAAAATTTGAATATCCGCCAGCCCAACAGCAGATATAGCACGCCGATCAGACAGAGAATTCCCCCCGCCAACATCGGCAAAGCGGTGAGGTTCTGGAGCGTCTCCTCCAAAGGTGGAGCCTGGGCTGAGCGCACAGCTTCGAGCGCATCGCGGATATGCTGTTGCACAAGCTCATTAAGCCTGGCTGCAGCATCCGGGTCCAGCGTGGGAGTTGGTGTCGCTATGGCTAACATGGGTCATTCATTTCGGGTCGCCTACTTGCTACTCGCTTATTCATCAGGAGTCCACAGATTTTCTTCTGGCGGATTCAACTCACAAGTGCGACCGGGTCAAATCCTGGTTTTCTATCCTTATTGACCATTGAATAAATTACTCAAACTGACCGATTTTCAGCAATCCAACCGCGGGGTTGTTGACTGGTTGATTAGTTAACTGGTCAACTGGTCAACTGGTCAACTGGTTGACTGGGAAAAGATCACAAAAAGATTACAAAACAAATACGCCAAAGCTCCCTGTCCAGATAAGACCTGAAAAACACAAAGGTTTCGACGCTGTAAAGATTTGTGTAATTCTTTACTAATCAACTAGTTAACCAATCAACTAGCTACTCGAACCGGTCGGTTTGAATAAATTACTTAAGGCTTACAAAGGTAATCCAGCGTGCTTAAAATACTTCATTGGGTGTTAAAAAGCCCAGGGATTTCCTGGGCCTACTATTCAAGCGGTCCGTGATGTATTGTACTTGTGCCTACTTATGCCCGCGAAAATTTGTAATTTCTTCACAGCTATCCCATAGCCGATCGGCGGGAGGGCTGAATTTTGCAAAGTAGCGGGCTGTGGGTTACTCTGTTTGCATCTGACAGACAGGAGCAACCCATGTAATCCGCTGCCTCAAAGAATACCGTCTTCCATCAAATCTGCAACCTAATTCCTCGCAATCTCGTCCCGCGGCTGGCTCGCAAGCATGGTGTGGACAAAAAGGCTCGCGACTTCACGCCCTGGTCGCATGTCGTAGCTATGCGGTGGGCGCAGCTGGCTCACTCGCTCTCGCTCAACGATATGGCTGACACGATGCGGAATCACGCCGGTTCTCTGGCCACCATCAGGCGGGCCTTGCCGCCCAGCCGCAACGGATTGTCGCATGCGAATAAAGTTCGCAATGCTGATATGGCAGAGGAGCTGTTCTGGAAAATGTTGGAACATATTCACAACCGTTGTCCGAAGTTTGGACTGGGCCACAAATACTCCGGCCTGCCACGGCGATTCAAACGAGCGATATATGCGATAGATTCGACCACGATTAAACTGGTAGCC
>QNCB01000292.1 GCA_003644335.1 Planctomycetota bacterium
CATGGTTGCGGCTGGGTCGTCAGAATGTCAATCCGCATTTTTTTTAGCTCCGTAGGAGCGGCATCTTTGTAGAAAAAAGCTGCCACGAACCAAGCTCCGTAGGAGCGACATCTTAAATTGCCCCAAAAACCAACACAAAGATGCCGCTCCTACGGAGCTAAACATATTATACAATCGCGTTACTACAAAGATATCGCTCCTACGGAGCTGTCAAGCCATCGTGCTATGGGATGGCTGTGAATTAAAAAACAAAAAACATGGGCAAGATGCCCATGCTACGGAAAAACCACAGCCGAGGGCGGCTGTGCCACATGCCACAGAAAAATCCGTGCAATCCCTTTTTAATCCGTGAAATCCGTGGACCCTTGTTGAGAGTAGGCAAGCACGGCACCCAATCCGAAACCCGAAATCCGAAATCGTCTCAATCTTCTTCGACTATCTCAGGCTGACATTCGTCGCCGCAGGGTGTTCCGTCTAGTTTGTGAATGATCGGCTGGGGGTTGGCTCGCTCGTGAGTTTCCAAGGCTGATTCGAGCTGCTGTTTCACCTCGTCATCCAAACTGGCCCAGGCACCTCGTCCGCGACACTTGGGATACTTCGAACAACTCAGCCAAGGCCCGCGCTTGCCGCGACGCAAATTGAGCTTCTCGTCGCACTTGGGACAAGGCAGCTCCGTCAGCAACGGCGGCGGCGATGGGTGCTTGATAAACCCCTTCTTATCGAGGTTTACCACGCCCTTGCAGTCCGGGTAGCTCGCACAGCTAAGGAACGGGCCGAACCTGCCCTTGCGGAGCGACATGGCCTGGTTGCACAGCGGGCAAGCGATGTTCGTGTGTCGCTCCGGAGCTGGCTTGCCATCGCGGTCTATCGGCATGGCCTTCTTGCAGTCGGGGTACTTCGAGCAGCTCAAAAACTTGCCGTTCTTGCCGAAGCGGTACTCCATCATCGCCCCGCAATCCGGGCACTTGTACTCACTCGGCGTAGTCTCAGCCTTGGCGTGAGTCATCTCCTCAGCCGCGGTTTCCAACTGTTGAGAGAATGGGCTGTAAAACTCGCGAAGCACGGTTACCCAGTCCATCTGGGCCTGCTCGACCTTGTCCAGCTCGTCTTCCATAAACGCGGTGAACCGCACCTGGAAAATTTTGGGAAAATGTTTTACCAGCTTGTCCGTTACCACCATGCCAAGGTCCGTCGGATGAAACGCCCTGCTGATCATCTCGACATATTTGCGATCCTGAATGGTCTGGATAATCGCGGCGTATGTGCTGGGCCTGCCGATGTTATCAGCTTCAAGGGCCTTGACGAGCGACGCTTCGGTGTACCTCGGCGGAGCCTGGGTGAAGTGCTGGGTCGGGTCGATGCTGACCGCCCCGACAGCCTGGCCCTGGGTCAACGACGGGAGCAACTGCTCGCCGCTGCTCGGCACGCCGGCGACGCGCATGAACCCGTCGAACCCAAGCGTCCTGCCCATCGCGCGGAACACAGCCTCGCCAGCGGGCGTCTCGGCAACGATGTCCGCCTCGGTTACATGCCACAGGGCCGGGGTCATCTGGCAGGCGACGAAGCGGGACCATATCAGCCGATAGAGCTTGAACTGTTCCTCATTAAGGAAGCTTTTGACATTCTCCGGATGCCGCCGACATTCGGTCGGACGGATAGCTTCGTGAGCCTCCTGCGCCCGGTCGCCGGATACGTAAATGTTAGGCTTGTCCGGCACATACTTTGGCCCGTAAGCCTGGGATATCATCTCGCGAACCGCACCCACCGCCTCGCGCGACAGGTTTCGGCTGTCCGTACGCATGTAGGTTATCAAGCCAACCGACCCCTCGCCGGGAATCTCGATTCCTTCGTACAGCTGCTGGGCAATCCGCATCGTCCGCCGGGCTGCGAAGTGCAACTGCGACGCTGCGGTCTGCTGCAGGCTGGCTGTGGTGAACGGCGCGTAAGGCTTGGAGCGGGTCTCGCGCTGGGTGAGCTTTTGCACCACGAATCCAGGCCCAGCCGGGTCGGGCTTGCCGATAACCACCACGCGATTCTTCGCAGGCCCCTTGGCCTTTTCCACCGTCTGGCGCTCTGTCCGCTCGACCACAAACCCCATCGCCCCCGCCAGGGCCAGGGCGGCGTCCTCGTCGTCAGCTTTGAACCGCTTGCCGCCAAACCGGGCAAGCTCTGCCACGAACGCCCCGTGCTCAGCCAGCCAGGCTTGCTGGGCTTTTTTGGTAGGCCCATTGCCTTTTTCGTCGGTCGTAGCGAGAAATTTTTGCCACTGCTGGGCAATCTCACCAGCCCGGCTTGGCTCGGGCGTGAAGACCGCGTCTATCTTCCAGTATTCCTCGGGCATAAACGCGTCGATCTCGCGCTCTCGCTGAACGATAAGCCGAACCGCCACGGACTGCACGCGACCGGCTGAAAGCCCCCCCGCCACCTTCCGCCACAACAGCGGACTGACCTGGTATCCCACGATGCGGTCGAGTATCCGTCGGGCCTGCTGGGCGTTGACCATATCCATGTCTATCTGCCGGGGCTTGGCAAAAGCCTCCGCGATGGCGGGCTTGGTAATTTCGTTGAAAACCACCCGCCGAGTCCGGGCAGGGTCGAGGTTCATCGCCTCGGCCAGGTGCCACGCGATAGCTTCGCCCTCGCGGTCGAGGTCAGTCGCCAGAAAAACTTCCGGAGCCGACTTGGCGTACTTCTTCAACTCAGCCAACACCTTTTTCCGACCAGCCAAAGGCTCGTAGCTCGGCGCGAAATCATGCTCCAGGTCAACCCCCGGCACAGGAGCTTTCACGCCCTTGGGGTTCCGCCCCGGCAGGTCGCGGACATGGCCCATCGACGCCCGAACGACAAAACCAGACCCGAGATACTTGTTGATGGTCTTGGCCTTGGCGGGAGATTCCACCACCACCAACTTCTTGCCAATACCAGCCGAACCAGCTCCGCCCGCCGATTGCCCAGCCGACTTTTTGACTGACTTCTTAGCCGATTTCTTGACTGATTTCTTGGCACTCGATTTTTTCGCAGCCTTGGCCATCAATTCTCCATACTAGCACTCTTGCGTAGCGTGTAGCACAGCCGGGGGCGGCTGTGCTACACGGTTCGACCATAACCATATAACGACATAACCGCGGGGTCGAGGGCAGACTTTTTACAGTTTTTTCGGTTTTGTCAAGGTTTTTTTGGGAGATTTTTGCAGGCCCACGACCCCAGTCAGCCCTCAACCACTGAAACCCCAGACTGTTACAAGGTTTTCCCCCGCAG
>QNCB01000293.1 GCA_003644335.1 Planctomycetota bacterium
GCCCATATTTTTGATTCGCTTGACATCCATGCCGACACTCCTTATATTTAGCGTTCCTATAAAGAGTTATCGAAACAAACACCCCAATAACTTGAGCTTACTTCGCGCTGTAGTAATAGGAGCGACATCTTAAATTGCTCCAAAAACCAACACAAAGATGCCGCTCCTACGGAGCTAAAAATTCATACCGCCTTTTACTACAAAGATACCGCTCCTACGGAGCTGTCAAGCCATCGTGTTATGGGATGGCTGTGAAACAAAAACGAATTTAGAATGATGAAGAAGAAAGGATTCCCGATCCCCGATCAGGTCGAGGACAAGCTTCGCGGGAATGACACACGGGAAGCATAATACCTCGCAAAAAGTGCGAAAGTTTACTGGTAATTGCAGGCTGATAAATGATTACTTTCATAGAAACAACATCAGTGTGCATCCGTGGTTCTATTTTTTGGTTTTTGTCGTTGGGCCAGGGTAGGCCCAGCTGAGGGTGCCAGGCGAGCGGTTACTTGCCAGAGTACGAGTCCTGTTGCGACGATAACGACCGAGCTAATTTGGTTGTGCGTCCATTGACTATGGATGACATTCAGCGGGTCGTCATGCCGGATGGACTCAAGCAGAAACCGTGTGATCGGATACATTATCATCATCAACAGGAAGACCTGCCCCTCAGCTCGGCGGTGCCGATAAAACACCAACAACAACGCTGCCAGCAGTAGGCCATTGATTATCCCCAGCACCTGGGCGGGCTTGGTGGGGTTGCTCCACTGCCGGGCGAGTATGTCCAGCAGGTCAGCCTGGAGATACTCATTTGCCCGAGCTCGCTGAGGCCCAGCCAACTTGCCGTCGCCATCGACGTCGAACTTGGCGAGCATCAGCCTTTTGCGGTCTTGTGTGTAGAACCAAAACTCCTCGAAGTTAATCCTGCCGTCGCGGGAGTGGTCAAACTGGATAGCTTCGTCCCAGGCTTCCGAGCCGCGGAGGAGTTTTTGTTTATCGTCGACTAGTGCCGCCTGCCATTGGGCCTTGCTAATCGACCCGCCAGGTCCGAGGAGTGCGTCGAAGGCTTTGCGGGCCTGGGCCTGGCTTGCGAGCATGATGGTTAGTTGGTCTTTGGTAAGCTGGCCGTGGAGTTGTTCCACAGGCAGGGGTGCGTTGCGACTTTGGATTGGCGCTTTGTCGTTGCCATAGACTTTGTCGCTGCCGACTTGCACGTGGGCGAACTGGTTCACCAGCCTGTCGTCGGGGTGTACCTGTCCAGACCAATACTGGTGCGCGTATGTCGGCGAGAGTCCCTGGCCTGGCGAGTAGGGTCTTTTGTCGCCGTTGCTGTCGAGTTTCAGCAGGGGTTTGGATATCATGGGGAACTTCATGCCCAGCGCCCAATTGGCGTCGCAGGCCGATCCCCAGCAACAGCCATTGAGCGTACAGCCCATGCGTCCAAAGGCCAGGCCTATCATCAGGCTCGGCGCGAGGATATCGAGAAACCGCCTCAGGGGTAGTTTTTTGTAGAAGAGATAGCCCAGCACAGCGATAGCTCCGCCGAGCAGTCCGCCGAAGTAGACAAGCCCGCCTGAGGTAACGTTGATAAGTTCGATAAGCCTGAAATGGCCCGCTGCGTCCAGGAAATCTTGTCGCCAGTACAGGCAGATGTACAATAGCCGAGCGCCGAGAATGCCGCCGACGAGGGCCATGATGGCACATTGACTTACCGCGTCGGGGTTCTCCCCAGCCCGGCGGGCGCGCCAACGAGCCAAGACGATGCCGGAGATAAACCCAAAAACCAGCATCAACCCATAGCCAAAGATTCGCAAAGGAATCTCCAACCCAAAAAACTTCAACGTACCCAAATCTATCAATATTTGATGCATAAAAGCAGTTTTCAGTTATCAGTAAGCTTTCGCACTTTTTTGGATGAAATTTGATGGAGACTGAACATAAAAAAACCAACCAGCCAATGTATGTGATGTCTGCCAAAGACACATCGAAAGGTTGGTGTTACTATGGAGAGCATATCGGCATGGACGCTGCTTGTTCAACAGTTTTTTCCCGGTTTCACAATTCCAGGCGCAAAAATATTTTCCTGTCTGATCACCGGCTGGATTCTGCGTACTACCCGTCGAACAATTACGGGCATTATTCCGCTGGCGATCGACGACACGCTGTTTCATCGCAGCGGCAGAAAAGTCAACGGCGCAGGTTTTTGGCGAGATGCGGTTCGTTTGACCAAAACCAAAATCGTTTACGCATGGGGTTTGAATCTTGTCGTGCTGACATTGCAGGTTCAACCTCCATGGGGCGGCGAGCCGCTGGGCTTGCCTATCAATATGCGGGTGCAACGCAAGAACGAAAAATCGCTTATCGAACTGGCTGTCGAAATGCTCGAAGAAGCAGCCACCTGGTTTGGAAGCAGGAAAATTCGTGTTGTGGCAGACGGTTTTTACGCGTCGTTGACTGGGTGGAACATAAAAAACACGTATTGAAAACGAAGGACACGTGGGATATTGAATATTGGTCATTCCCAGCACTTATTTGCCATGCTTCAAAATAGTTGTTGACTTAAACAAAGAGACTCACGATATCCTATACTTCTGCAAATAAGTGCTGGGGGTATTTGGGCATTTGATATTTTTCGTTATTCGGAATTCGTCATTGATTCGTCATTCGAGCTTCGGAATTTCCCTGTTCCCTACTTGCCTATTCCCTAGTCTCCGTTATTTTGTTGTCGTCGTCTACAAGGACTACTTTGGGTTTGATTTTTGTTGCATCTTCTGGCGCGGCGTAGGCGTAGGCCATGATGATAATTTTGTCGCCCACATCGACGAGCCTGGCTGCGGCTCCGTTTATGCAGATTACCCCGCTGCCCGACTCGCCCTCGAAGATATACGTCTCGAATCGTTGCCCGTCGGTCAGGTCAGCTACCAACACGCACTCGCCCGGCAGCAGTCCCGAAGCATCCAGCAAGTCCTTGTCGATAGTGATCGAGCCGACATAGTCCACGCAGGCTTCCGTGATAGTCGCACGGTGAATTTTCGCTCGTAACATTTTTAGTAGCATAGCACACCTTCTTGTAAAACAGAAAAACAGTGGAACACAAATGGCACGAATAAAAAACGAATGAACACTAGTAATCTGTCAATTTCTAATTTGTGAACTTTTGTATTCCGGGTACAGCCGTTTCAATTTAATCCGTGCCTCGTCGGTTCGGAATTGCCAATCGACTTTTTTCTCTTCAGCATTACGACGATCAGCCC
>QNCB01000294.1 GCA_003644335.1 Planctomycetota bacterium
CGCTGCGGGACTCGACGCTGTGGACATTCAGTACTGGTTTGGACTGGAAGATTAACCAGGACATGGCCAGCTTCTTTGGCGTAACCTACTACCAGTGGCAGAACTACCCGCAGGTGGCTGGCAACGGCATCGTCGGTAGCAACAGCAACGGCGTCTGGGGCACGAACCCGCATACCAACATGGGCATGATCGAAGTAACCGCGAAGTTCTCGTGGAAGATGTTCTCGCTGCCTTGGCAAGTGTGGAGCACCTGGCTGCATAACTGCAAGGACAACTACGGCACGCAAAACGCCACTGTCTCCCCAGGCTATGAACGCAACTTCAAAGACCAGGACAACGCATTTGCCCTGGGCTTGAAGGTTGGCCAAAACAAGAAAAAGGGCGACTGGTCTGCTGGCGTGGACTTCTACTATGTCGAAGGCAACGCAGTTCCGTGGTTCACCACAGACAGCCACTACGGCGGCCCGAACGCCAAGGGCTGGAAGATGCACGGCAAGTATAATGTCGACGACTTCCTGACCGTCGGCGGCGAGCTGTATGTCCACAACCCGATCGAAGGCGGCACCTGGGGATCAAGCTCCGCTGGCATCGCCGACCCGGGTTATGGTCGAGACACTACGGTTACCCTGCGACTCCTGGCTAACTGGGAATTCTAAGGTAACCCGAACAAAAGCTACATCAATCGGCCCGTCGAGAACAGTTCGACGGGCCGATTTTTTATGCGCACAAGTAGCATGGGCATCTTGCCCGTGTTTTTCCTTTTCTCTTTTTTTCTTGTCTTTTCTTTTGTCATTCTCGCGAAGGCGGGAATCCATTCTTTTTCTTTTCAGCTTTTACTGATTACTGACAACTGAAAACTGATTACTTTTTCAAAAACCATTCGTGTTAGTTTTTTTCCCGCCCGAATGGTTCATTCCCGCGGAAATTACAACGTGAGGCCGGCCTGATACAGGGTTGTTTTCGGTGCGGACATTCACCCCGTAAACCCGGCGGATCATATCTTCCGTAAGAACATCCCCAGGCTGTCCCAGCGCTTCGAGTTGCCCGTCGTTCAACACGAGCAGCCTTTGACAATACTCCGCAGCCAGGTTCAAATCGTGAAACACCGCGACCACCGTCATGCCGGTTTGACGGTTCAATTCCCTGATAAGGTCCAGCATCGCCAACTGATGCCCGATATCAAGATGGCTTGTCGGCTCGTCCAGCAGCAGCACTTTTGGCTCTTGGGCAAGGCACATCGCGATGAACGCCCGTTGTCGCTCGCCGCCACTGATCTCGGTTATTGGCCTGTCGCGGAGGTGTGCAACGTCGGCCCGGGCCATGGCCTGGGCGGCAATTTCGAAATCTTTTTCCGTCTCCCTGCCCACCTTTGGCAGGTGCGGCGAGCGTCCCATCAGTGTCAGCTCGCCGACGGTGAACGGCAGATTCAGGGCTAGGTCTTGCAGCAGGCAGGCGAGGGTTCGGGCGAGTTTTCTCCTGCTGATCTCCCGCACGCCGGTGCCGTGGACTAAAACCTGTCCTTCCTGAGCGGGTAGAACTCCGCTGATGACTCGCAGGAGCGTGGTCTTGCCGCAGCCATTTGGGCCTATAAGCCCAATGAACTCGCCGGGGGCAACTTTCATCGTTACATTTTTCAGCACGAGTTTATCGTGGGAATATCCCGCGCTGACGTTCTCTATTGAAAGCATGTTATCTCCAGTAAGATTTTCGTCGCCGCAGGAGAAACAGAAAAAAAGGCCCGCCGATGAAAGCGGTTACCACGCCGATGGGAATTTCCAGCGGAGCGATCGCCGTCCGGGCAAAGCTGTCCGCCAAAACGAGGAACGCAGCTCCCCCCAGGGCTGAGGCTGGGACAAGACGGCGGTGGTCAGGTCCGACCGCCAGCCTGACGGTGTGCGGCACGATCAGCCCGACGAATCCTATCAGGCCACATGCTGCGACGGTCGCTCCGGTCATCAGCGAAGCTACCAGGAAGAAAAGTTTTTTGGTGCGTTCCACGTGCAGGCCCAGGTGTGCAGCAGGCTCTTCGCCCAGTGTCATCAGGTTCAAATCTCGCACGAATAGCAGGGTTATCCCCAGCCCGACCCCGACGACCGCTGAGACTATGCGCAGCAGTTGCCAGTCGAAAATTTGCAGGTTTCCAAGCAGCCACCACATCACGCTGTGGAGTTTGTCCGAGGATGATATGGACACCACGAACATGAGAATGCTGCCCAGCACGGAACTGACGATAACGCCGGAGAGCAGGAGCGTCTGGACGGGCGTAGCTCCGCCAGGCTCGCGGGCAAGGGCGTAAACCACGAGGATGGTAGCAAGTGCGCCAGCAAAGGCCAGGCCCGGCAGCGTCCAGGTGCCCATCGCTCCAAGCCCGGTAACGATAGCCAAGGCTGCTCCCAGCCCAGCTCCGGATGAAACGCCGAGCACGTAAGGCTCTGCTAACGGGTTACGCAAAAGCGCCTGGAAAATAACCCCCGCGACCGAAAGACCCGCCCCGGCGATAACCGCCAGGATAATGCGAGCCAAGCGTAGTCTGACAATGTTCGAGTGGAGCATCTCGTCGACAGGCACAGCCACAGCTCCGACAAACAACGCCACGACGCAAACCGCTATCAGCCCAGCCAACAGCACCGCGTAAAACAATATGTCGTTCTTGCGGTTCATCGCGTCTGTCGCTCCCCAGCAGGCGAGGGGGCAACGGGCCTGGCCTGATCCTTATATAGTCGCCTCGCCAAAACCTCCACGCCCTCGATAAGCCTAGGCCCAGGCCGCAACAGCAGGTCGTTTGAAATGTCGCGGATAATCCGTCCCTGGCGAACCGCCGTGATGTCGCCCCAGCCGATACGACGGGCCAGCGCCCCAGCCCCCTGCCCGCCCTGGCTCATGTAGCAGATAATAATCACATCCGGATTCCACTCGATGACCATTTCGGGATTGATGATGGGATAGGCTTGGGACAAACCCCCAGCCACGTTCACCCCGCCTGCCCGCGTTATCAGTTCGTCGACAAACGACCCAGCTCCAGCTGTGATAATAGGGTCGTTCGATATCTCGACGAAAACCCGCCGACGCTGATTGGCTGGGATGTCCTCGCGCAGTTTCTCAGCAGCCCGGAGAGCTGTACGCATCATGGCCAAAACCTTCTCAGCCTGTTGAGATTGGCCCGTCGCTGAGCCTATTTTTTCAAGGGCGTCGAACATCTCCTGAATGTTGCCTATCTTGAGCTGGAGCACTTTGATCCCAGCTTGC
>QNCB01000295.1 GCA_003644335.1 Planctomycetota bacterium
AATCCGTGTAATCCGTGGACTCCTATTCCCTACTTGCCTATTGCCCAGTAGCCAATTTTTCTCGTAGCATGGCTTGGACTTCTTTCGCTGGGGCGGCCCCGCGGGAGGCTTGCATCACTTGGCCTGTCAGAAAGCCTAGCGATTTCTCAGCCTTCTTGTCGCCGGTGCGGATTATCTCGACAGCTTGAGGATTTTTCGCGATGGCTTCGGCTACCCACGCTTCAAGTTGACCCGTGTCTGTAACCGTCAGCAGGCCCTCTGCCTTGGCCAACGCGCCGGGCAGTTGGCCTGACGCAGCCATCTTGTCGAAAATTTTCGCCCCAGCGGTGGCATTGACTTTTCCCTCAGCTAAGAGCTTGGCCAATTCCGTCAGCTGCTCTGTGCTTATCCCAATCTCGGCGATGGTACATTGTTGCTCGTTGGCCAGGGCGGCTCCGCGACCCAGCAGCAGCTTGGCGCACTGTTTGGCATCGGCTCCAGCTGTGACTGCTCCGTCCAGCAGGTCGCCCGTGGCTGCGTCCATGGTCAGCGCGTCGGCGTCCTTGAAGGCCAGGCCAAACTGCTCCACATATCGCGCCCGTCTGGCCAGGGGCAGCTCGCCGATTTCGTTACGGATAGACTCCCGCCACTGGTCGCTGACGATAACCGTCGGCAGGTCCGGGTCTGGAAAATAGCGGTAATCGTGGGCTTCTTCCTTGTCCCGCTGAAAAACCGTTCTGCCCGTCGCGTCGTCGAACCCGCGATTCTGTTTGCCTAGTTTCTCCAGCGTGAACCCCGTCGGGTCTTCTTGCCATTGGTCATATTGTCGCTGAATCTCATAGCCTACCGCGCCTTCGAGCGACCGGAAGCTGTTGAGATTTTTCACCTCGATAATCGGCGTTTTGAACACCTCGCCGTCGCGGGTAATGTGCAGGTTGATGTTAGGCTCGAACCGCATATGGCCCATCTGCATATTGGCCTGGCTGACGCCGAGCCAACGCACCAACCGTTGCATCGAGCGGGCGTAAGAGCCTACCTCTTCGACGCTGTTGAGGTCAGGCTCGGAAACTATCTCCAGCAGCGGCACGCCGGCGCGGTTCAGATCCACGCCGGTATAGCCCGGGTTGTCGTGGATATTCTTGCCCGCGTCTTCTTCCAGGTGTGCCCGCAGAATGCGGACGGTTTTGGGTTGGCCTTGGGCCAGGGGGACTTCCAGCAGGCCATGCTCGCAGAGTGGCAGGTCGTATTGACTTATCTGATAGCCTTTTGGCAGGTCGGGGTAATAGTAGTTTTTGCGATCCCACTTGGTTCGCCCGGGCACCGCGCATCCCAGGGCCAGGCCTACTTTTATCGAGTACGCTACCGCCTGGGCGTTCATCACCGGCAAGGCTCCGGGCAAGGCGGTGCAGACGGGGCAGACGTTCGTGTTAGGCTCATCGCCGAAGCGGTTCCTGCACCGGCAGAACATCTTCGTAGCTGTGTCCAGCTCGACGTGAATTTCCATACCAATTACAGGCTTAACGATATCGCTTGCGTTTACCATGTGTATCTCTCGAAAATTTTAGCCAATAAGAACCCGCGTAATCGAGCATCATACTTCATTGGGTATTATTCTTCAAAATTAAAGCTATGCCCTCTTTAAGCTCTTTGCACTTTTCGCAAATTTTAGCGATATCCAGAGCGTTGATCAAACTCTTTGCTCGATAGCCTTCCCTGTACATTTTTCCGTGTTCCCGAAAAAGTCTTTTCAGGTCTTCCTTCGAATTTTTCTCTGGGGGCAAGTGTCGTCTCGGTTTTTGTTTTGATTTCGGCACGCCAAGAAAGTTGAAAACGCTTTGAATATCATAGTAAAACCACGATTCTATTTCCTGGTTGGCAGGTATCAAATCAACACTGTGAATATGAGGCCAATTTTTTTCTTTCACAGTTTTGCGAATGAATTTCAAATCAAAACCCGGCGGGATTTTTGCATCTCGGGTGTCAAGGTCGAGACAGCAATAAACGAAATATTTTTCACTTTCTTCCGTTACGACCAATTCCCGCATAACTTTCCGATTGACATTGAAAATACCTTTCAAGCTTTTGATAATTACCCGGCAGTCGGCAAGCTTTTCCGCTTTGACGCGATTCCAAAAAATATCTTCCGTTTCTCCTTCCACCAACAAAAGGGTAATCGGTTGCTGTTGAGATGGCATTGTCTTTTTCTTGCGTTTTGCCAAAGTACAGCCCCTCCTCTAAAGTACCTCGGCAAAATTATCTACCAGCAAATCACCAAGACTAAAAAACCCGCTCTTGAGCAACTTGTTGATCTTTTTTATGTCCTGGGGTTTCCTGAAAACCGTCGCAGCGTTTTCGTCCGGCAAGGCAACAATCACATCTTCCGGACTAACGCTATTTAGCAGGTACGGGGAATGAGTTGTCAACAGAATCTGCTTATTAGCAGACTGTTCCTTAAGAAATTTGATAAGTTTTTTCAACGCAGCTGGATGCAAACAGTTCTCAGGCTCTTCTATGCAAATCAAGGGATGATATCTGTCCTCCAGTACAGTTGCCAAAATCGCTAAAACCATCAGCGTACCATCTGAACATTCAGAAACATCAACATAATCTCCGCCTGGTAATTTGACAAAACATCGTCTGATTCGCTCTATTTTTTTTATTCCCTTTCCTGCTGAGGGAATCGGAAACTCTTTCGCATTAAACTTAATATCATCCAAATCCAGAATGTTACACGCTGCTTCTCGAAATTGGTTATATCTCGTGTTTTGTTTTTCTCCAAATCTATTCTTATACAAATTGTCGATATTGGTTGTCAGGCATATCGAATTATATTTGTAACTTGACTTCATAACACCCTCTGACAAATCTCGGCGTAACGCAGCTGGTGAAAAGGCCAGTATTGGGGTCGTACCAAACAAAAAGGGGAATTTTGCAAATTCGCGTAATTGATCTAAATCTTCCGACGTCCCTTTTGTTTGGGCATCTGATATGAATTTCCTGATGTGAACCCTAAGCGCTTCCATCAAAGAAGTGTATTCGTCGATAGGTGGTATGTTTTTTCCCATGAAGGTAAGCGTATTGCGTTCCCGCCGTATGTGTTGCTTTGCGACACCTGTTTTGGATTTTTCTTTTCCAGAAAATAGTTCCCGCAGAAACCCCTCGTGTTCATCAGGAGTCTCGGAGTTGCTTCGTTGGAAGGCTAATTTGTAGTCCATAACGAAATGCTTTGTAGAAATCTGCGTTTCGAAGCTCATTCTTGCCTC
>QNCB01000296.1 GCA_003644335.1 Planctomycetota bacterium
CCACAGTCCGAACAGTGCCAATATGTGCCGGAAAGCCGAATCGGTCCGACGCTACTGAGCAAATTTCGCTCTCTGCGTCCCTTGTGTCGCCATCTGCGACCACATTTTGGGCAAGTGCGATTTTCGTCTTGGTGATCCAGTGCATTCTGCAGAAGTTCCTGGAATATCGAACCTAGCAGTCCGTTGAAAAAGAGGCACATTGCAGGCTTGGATCATGCGACATATCGAATGGTGCCTTGAGCGCAAGAGTTGTGCCAAGATCGCTGGATTGGCCTATATGGGTTCGATTGGCCGTGAATAAGCCAAAAAAACATGTAAAACATATCAGAAACAAGGCCCTGGAGGCCCCTCGGGGTGCCCAGCCCAAACAACGTCCGCATCACCAGCGCCAGATTGCAGCCGGCAACGTGAATCAGCAATCGTTTGAATATTCGAGCGTGTGTCCGCAAATGCGTGCGACGCATACCGCCGGTCTCGTAGCAGTGGGCGAATGGACGCTCGACAAGTTCACCTCGCTTCCGCAAAAGAGCCTTCCCTCGATTGTTCTGGATCCGACGACGATTACCATACACTGCCTCCTGTTCGGCGGATTTATCTTTCCAATGACGCCTACCTCTACGATTCGGCTCGGAAACGTAACTGCGGATATCCGATTCCGCCAAATCCCGCATCGTCTGATTACTGTGATACCCCTTGTCCGCCACCACCTCTTGAAGGACTTTATTCTCGATACAGGAGGATGTCTGCGTATCCTCTTGGACTTCGGCAAGGTTATCGGCCGTCTCAGACAAGGTCTCATACAGGGTCGTTGTATCACCCTGGTTGGCCGGCTGCAACGTGACCGCTACAATAGCTCCGGTCTCCAGATCCACCGCATGCTCAGCCTTATGAGCAAGATGTGTTCGCCCATCCTTCATCTTGGTGATCTTGGCGTCCGGATCGTGCGGATTGTACCAATCCTCATTAGAGCCCTTTTTCGGCCGCTTGCGGTCTATTCTGGCAATATCCTCTCGCGTGGGGCTTTCAATTCCCGATGCCTTGGCCAAATCGGTGAGGAACTCTTCATAAGGCTGGTCCGTATCACGCCGGACAATGCTGCGCAGGGCAGCGTTGGCTTCCAACGTCGTCGCATCGATGCCGATGGTTTTGCCTTTGAGCAGACCGCTCTTTGCCAGGACTTTCAGGACCCATTGGAATACCTCCCGGTGGGTTTCGATGTCAAGTCGGCCGCGAATTATCGAAAGACTGGAATGATCCGGGGTGCGTTTATCCAGAGCGTAGCCAAGGAACTCCCGCAATCCCAGCGAATCGGCGCAGCGCCAGGCAATACCACGTTCGGAATCTATCCCCTCGAAGTAGCCGATCAGCAACATGCGGAAGTACACGCCCGGCGCGATGCTGGGACGCCCTATGGCCTTGGCGTAAAATCTTTCGCAGCGACTTTCAACGAATCGGTCAAACCCGTGCTTGTCCAGCAACCGGTTGAGCCGCTGATAGAAGGGATGACCGGGCGAGGCGGCTATGCTTGTGGTCTTGATCCAGAACTCCTGTTGATGCTGGCTTTGGCGTTTGCTCATCGACATAAGATGTCCTCCGTGACACGTGGCTCAAGCCATCCTGATGATTTTGCCAAAGCTTAGTATGGCAGCGCTATTTTTGCTCAAGAATTTTCAGGGATTAGCCGATGAATTCTCCAACGACATACAATTTGGAGATTCTTGTTATGAATTACGAGCAGCTGGCTTCGTTTGAACCGGCGTTGGCTGAGTTCCTGGAAAAGGTGCGGCATTGTTTCAAACGCGATAAGACATTTTCATATCTTCAGAAGTATATGTTGGGGCTGATGGCTGATCTGAAACGTAAGTCGATAGAGCCCATTGCCCTGGCCAGTGGTGTTGCTGTTCGCACATTGCAGGAATTTCTGGCCTTTTTCCGGTGGGACCATCAACGCATTGAAAAGACACTCATTCGCGAGGTTGTTGAACGCCAGTACGGCAAAGAGTCTATCGGTGTGCTTGATGCTTGTGGTCATGCCAAACAGGGTAAATACACCCCCGGTGTTCAGCGTCAATGGTGCGGAGAAACGGGTAAACGTGATAACTGCGTTATTGGTCAGCATCTGCTTTATACCGACAACGACGCGAAAAATCCGTTCAGTTGCGTTGTCGCCAGTGATTTGTATCTTCCACAATCATGGGATGAGGATCGTGATCGCTGTCGTCGAGCCGGGATTCCTGACGAGCTAACCTATCGTCCGAAATGGCAAATCGGCATTGAGCAGATCGAGCATGTGATGTCGGAAGGCCTTCGTTTTGATTATGTCACATTTGATGAGGAGTACGGCAAGGTTCCGGCGTTTATCTTTGAATTAGACCGTTTGGGCCAAAAAGCTATAGGTGAAGTTCCTGCGAATTTTCGCGTCTGGGCCAGACGGCCTGCGTGTAAATCACATCGAGCCGAACACGCATCACATCGTGTGGACAATATCGTAAAGCACAGCCCGGCATTTTATGGCCAGTCGTGGCAAGAAATGGTTATTAAAGATACCACTCGCGGCCGGTGTATCTGGCAGATCAAGTCGGCACAGGTTTACTTAGTCAAACATAAAGACGGTAAGGCATATTGTCCGGTTCCGACCGACCGAACCTACTGGTTGATTATTGCCATGAATCGGCAAACAGGTGAGATAAAGTATTTCATCAGCAACGCCCCGGCCCAAGAATCCTTGAAAAAACTCATGCAAACAGCGTTTGGCCGCTGGCGCGTGGAAAAATGGTTTGAGCGAGGCAAACAGGAATGCGGCTTCGGTGCATTTGAGGTTCGAACGTACACGAGCCTGATACGACACTGGCTGGCATCTCGTTTACCGATGTATTTTTTAGCTGATCAAACTCATCGGCTCAGGGGGGAAAAATCCGCAGATAACACTGGAGCAGGTGGCAGACGTATCGAATATGCTGGCGTGGAAGATATGGCAGAGATACCCGCATTCATGGAAACACACAATGTATGTATGTGAGTATTATCAATGCCGAAACAAGCAATCATATGATTCACGAAAAAGAAGCAGCAAAATGCGAAGGTATATTCGGGACGGCTAATAGCGCTGTCATACTAACACTGACAAAACTTGCTCTGGTAACCCGACGAGCCCGGAAGGACCCGAAGTTTCAGTTTACGAGCCTTGCTCATCTGCTGAATGCCGAGTTCTTGCGGGGGTGCTATGAGTCTATCGGCA
>QNCB01000297.1 GCA_003644335.1 Planctomycetota bacterium
TGCTGACCCAAAGCTGGGCCTATCGGCGGGGCTGGGGTAGCCTGGCCACCGGCAGCCTGGAGCTTAATTTTCGCTACGACTTCTTTTGCCATTTTTCCTGACTCCTGAATCCTGACTTCTGTTTTTTTTGCTTTTACTGATAACTGATAACTGACAACTGATAACTGTTTTAAACTTTTTCGACTTGCCAGAATTCCAGTTCGACCGGTGTAGCTCGGCCAAATATGGTAACGACCACTCGCACCAAGCCCTTGTCGGGCAGGACTTCGTCGACTTCGCCTTCGAAGTTTTCGAACGCGCCTTCTTTGATTTTGACCATGTCGCCCTTGGCGAATTCCACGGTTACCGCTGTGCCCTTGCTTGCCTGGTCTATTTGGAGCAGCATCTTATCGACATCTCCCTTGGACATCGGTGCGGGCTTGCCGCCCGAGCCTATGAAGTCGCCCACGCCTGTGGTTTCCTTTATCGTGAACCACGCGTGTTCTGCGATGCTGCCGTCCTCCTCCAGCTCCATCTCGACGAATACATAGCCTGGGTACATCTTGCGATCGACGAATTTCTTGCCGACCTTGCCTCGCGGGGCAGGCCTGCGTTCGGTGGGAACCAGAATTCTGCCTACTCTGCCTTCCAGCCCTTCGATAGCTATCTTGCGAACCAGGGTCTCTCGCACCATGTCTTCCTTGTTGGAAGCCACACGGAGCACGCACCAGCTCATATTCGCCCGGGTCGGAGCCTGGGCATCCGCATCGGCAGTCATCTGGTTTGCAGCGTCCGCATCGGCACTGGCCTGGCTTGCGACATCAGCGTCGCTGGCGTCGTGGGCCTGGTTTTCGGGATTGCACATTGTCGGATTCTCGGATTCTTCCATTTGCGATTCCGGGCTGGTTTCCCCCTAGCCCGTAACTCCAATAAGTCTGAACATTGTGGCGAAGACAAAGTCCACCAGGAACAGCAACGCCGCCAGGATAAAGGTCGTTACGATAACCACCTTGGTCGAGCCTATGACTTCTTTCTTGCTTGACCAGGAGACTTTTTTCATCTCGCCTTCGGTAGCGATAAGGAAATCCGCGATCCTGGGCCTATTGACAACCCAGAACACACCCAGGCCCAGAAGCACCAGCACAGCCAGGGGTATGCCGAACCGCAAATACGTACCCACGCCATAGCCACCCAGTTTTTCCGTCAGGGCATAACAGCCCCAGCAGCCCATCACCAGCACTGCCACCGCTGTGGTTACCCGCGTGTACTTGCCCTGAGTCGGTTTATATATCCGTGTTCCGTGCATTTCTCGGCGTATTTCCTTATTTCGTAACTATTCACGACTGCAAAAATACAAGTTGTACCATAATACAATTTTTACCATGAGGAACAGGAAGAGCATGAAGCTCTTTTTTGTTAACTAAAAAAAATCTTCAAGCTCTTCATGGTGCAATTCACTTTCATCGCTTCGTACTATTACACGGCAGGGAGGAGTTGAACCCCCAACCTGCGGTTTTGGAGACCGCTGCTCTGCCAATTGAGCTACTGCCGTATCCAATTGTCTAGCTGATTAGTTAATTGGTTAACTGGTTAAAAAATTACAGAAGCAGTCTCGCAAGACAAGAACCATATATACTGACTCCTGACCCCTGAATCCTGACTCCGACAAGACTATTTCCGTTTCAGCTTATGCGCCGTGTGCTTCCGCTCGCGCGGACAATACTTGTTAAGCTCCATCTTGGGCACGCCGCCTTTTACGCAGACGTTGGTCCGATAGTTCAGCTCTTTGCACTCGGTGCACTGCATCCACACATATTCGCGGGCCTTGGACTTGGCCATGGTCTACCTTTCAGAATTTTTTTTGTAGCACAGCCGCCCTCGGCTGTGGTTTTTTGTAGCACAGCCGCCTCGGCTGTGATTTTTCGATACTTCGCCCAAACCTTCACAACCGAGGGCGGCTGTGCTACTTTTTTTGGGATTTTTGGACAAAGACTACTCGATAACCTTCGTTACAACGCCCGAAGCAACGGTTCTGCCGCCTTCGCGGATAGCAAAACGCAGGCCTTCGTCCATAGCGATCGAGGTGTTCAGCAGTTCGATTTCCATGGTAACATTGTCGCCGGGCATGCACATTTCCGCGCCGCCCAGAAGCTTGCAAGTGCCGGTAACGTCGGTAGTTCGGAAGTAGAACTGGGGCCGATATCCGGTGAAGAACGGCGTATGTCGGCCACCCTCTTCCTTCGTCAGCACGTAAACCTCACCCTCAAACTTTTTGTGGGGGGTAATGCTGCCTGGGGCACAGAGAACCTGGCCTCGGGTGAGGGCGTCTTTTTCCACGCCGCGGAGCAGGCAGCCTACGTTGTCGCCTGCCTGGCCTTCGTCCAGCAGCTTGTTGAACATCTCGACGCCCGTAACGGTCGTCTCGCTGGTCTCGCCCAGGCCTACGATCTGAACCTTGTCGCCAACATGAATAATGCCGCGTTCGATTCGGCCCGTGCCGACCGTGCCGCGACCCTTGATGCTGAAGACATCTTCAATCGGCATGAGGAATGGCTTGTCGACATCGCGCTGTGGCTCGGGGATGTAGCTGTCCAGAGCTTCGACGAGTTCCATGATAGCCTTGCCGCCCTCGCCGCTGGGGTCTGCAATAGCTTGCGTAGCAGAGCCTTTGATAACCGGGGCATCGTCGCCATCGAAGTCGTACTTGCTGAGCAGTTCGCGAACTTCCATCTCGACCAGCTCGAGCAGTTCTTCGTCCTCGACCAGGTCGGCCTTGTTCAGGAAGACGACCAGCCGGGGCACGTTGACCTGACGGGCAAGCAGCACATGCTCGCGAGTCTGGGGCATCGGGCCATCGGCGGCGGAGACCACGAGAATCGCACCGTCCATCTGGGCGGCACCGGTGATCATGTTCTTGACATAGTCAGCATGGCCAGGGCAGTCCACGTGGGCGTAGTGCCGCTTTTCCGACTCGTACTCGACATGCGCCGTAGCGATGGTGAGAATCTTCGTCGGGTCGCGACGACCCTGGGACTCTGACGCCTTGGCGATATCGTCGTAGCCCTTCATCTTGGCCAGGCCCTTGGCCTCGAGGACAGCGGTGATTGCAGAGGTCAAAGTGGTCTTGCCGTGGTCAACGTGGCCAATTGTTCCGACGTTTACGTGCGGCTTGCTGCGGTTGAATGTTTCCTTAGCCATTACAGTTTACTCCTAAATCTAAAGGTTTTTTCAAGATTCAATAAGGCTTTTCGATTCTCAA
>QNCB01000298.1 GCA_003644335.1 Planctomycetota bacterium
CCCTGTCTGGTGAGGTTCGCCGCAGCCTGCAAGCCCGCTGGGCCCGCGCCGATGACCGCTATTTTTTCCTCGCGGGTAACGCCAGGCTGCTCGATAGCCTCTTCGACCTCGTCGGCGTGTTCGAGTTCCCAGTCGGAAATGAACCGCTTGAGATGCATGATATCCACCGGCGAGTCGATCTGGTTTCTAGTGCAGACGCCTTCGCAGAATCGCACGCAGACTCTGCCACAGACCGCGGGGAAAACCATTTTCTCGCGGACGATAGCCAAAGCCTCGGCGTATTTGCCCTGCTGGATAAGAGCGATGTAACCCTGCACGGGCACGCTGGCGGGGCAGGCCTGCTGACAGGGCGGCTCGCCAGCCTTTTCTATGGTGAAAATGTTCGGCACGCCCTGGGCGTATGGGCGGTAGATAGCTTTGCGTTGGCAGGTGTTTTCCTCGTACTCGTTCGGCACAGCCACGGGGCAGGCCAGCTCGCAGTCGCCGCAGCCCGTGCATTTGTCGGCGTCCACATAGCGAGGCTTGTGCTTGACCCGCACGCGATACCTGCCAGCCTGGCCCGTAACACTAAGCAGGTCACTGTAGGTCAGCAACTCGATGTTCAGGTGTCGGGCAGCTTCGACCAGCTTGGGCGAGAGGATGCACATCGAGCAGTCGTTGGTGGGGAAGGTTTTGTCAAGCCTGGCCATCACCCCGCCGATAGCGGGCGAGCTTTCCAGCAGGTAAACCTTTTGGCCCGAGTCCGCCAAGTCCAGCGCAGCCTGGATGCCACCAATGCCGCCACCAATAACCATCACCGCCCCGGTCTTAAAATCGTCAGCCGCTTTAATCATATCTATTCCAACACTTTTTCGATCTTGGCCTTGGTTTTTTCGCACGCATCGCCGCCAGCCAGAGCCTGGGCGATAAGTTTTTGTCGCATCTCTATGGTAAAAGTTCCAAGCTGTTTTGCCTGGTCTATCATCTCGCTCGGCGCGAATCCCTCCGCCACCGCCATCTCTCGCAACACCCGCATGACATCGCGGAACTTTACGTTCTGCGGACATTGCGAAGTGCAGGCGTAGCACTGAATGCACTCCCACAACAATGGCGAGGAGAGCACCTCCGCTCTCATACCCAGGAGCACCTGGCGGATAATTTTTCGCGGGTTGAACTCCGCGTTCACATCCGAAGCTGGACAAGCTGCGGTGCATGTTCCGCAGGAGTAGCACATGGTAACATTCTCCCCGCCAGGCCAGGCTGCCACATCGTACTTAAACTGCGAATCCAATTTCGTGCCGTCTATGGTTTTCATCATTATTACTCCATGTTTAAAGCAAATCCGAATTTCGATATTAGGATTTCGTATTTGCTACTCCAATGTCGGTCTTGGCAGCAGGTTTGCGCCTTCGAGAATCTCCGGTACTTTGTGCTCCCACTCGATAGCCATCAGGTGTATGCCCGCTACGCCTTGGATTTCTCGCAGCTGTTGAATCTGCTCTTGACAAATTTTGACACCCTCAGCCGGACCGTCCTGGGCTGCTTCCATCCGCTTGAGGATTTTTTCCGGTATGCGGATGCCAGCGACATTGCTGTTCATGTACATCGCCATGCGATAGGCCTTGAGCGGCGTCAGCCCGGCGAGGATTTTCACCTTCTCGTGCAGGCCTCGGTCGCGCACCTGCTTCATCCATTCGACGAACCGATCCATGTCGTATATGCACTGGGTCTGGATGAAATCCACACCAGCTGACACCTTCTGGGCCAGCCTGGCTGCGCGGAAACCCACCGGGTCTGCGAACGGATTGGCAGCCGCTCCTATAAACATTCTAGGCGGAGCAAGCTGGCCTTTCTTGCCCTGGCGAATCTCATCGCCACAAGCGAACTTACCCTCGTCCCGCATATCCTTGACCATACGAATCAGCTGAGTCGAGTCGATGTCGAACACCTGCCGAGCGGTCGGGTGGTTGCCGAAACATTGATGGTCGCCGGTGAGGCAAAGAATGTTTTTCATGCCCAGAACATACGCGCCGAGGATATCAGCCTGGATAGCAAGGCGGTTGCGGTCTCGGCAGGTCATCTGCACCACAGGCTCCAGCCCGCGGTCCAGCAGCAGCTTGCCCGCGGCGATGCTGCTGATGCGGACGATAGCGGTCTGATTGTCCGTCAGGTTCACCGCGTCGACCTTACCAGCCAGGAAATCAGCCTTCTTGTCAACCAGGCTCACATCGGTACTCTTGGGCGGGCCAAGTTCCGAGGTTACCACAAAATGACCAGCCGCGAGCAGACGCTCTAAATTGCTTCCAGATTTCAATTCGCTCATGTTTTTTTTCCAGGATTCCCCAGCACTTATTTGCTATGTCCAACAATAGTTGACGAGTTGGAAATCATACCACTTGGCTTTGATCTTTTGCAAATAAGTGCTGGGTCAGTATTCAGGAGTCAGAAGGAAAAGTTTACAGTTCTGCCAGGTCTTCGCGGACGATTTTCCTAGGCCCGCCATCGTGTGTTTTCGACCAGTCCCTAGGGGCGGTTGGCTCGTCCAGCAGGTCAAGTTGGCCTATCGCTTCGAGTCGCTCGACGATATTAGCCCAGCCACATTCGATATTTTCCTGGTCCACTTCGCACATGCCGTCTTGCGACCCGCCGCACGGGCCGTTGGACAGCGACTTGCTGCACATGGTTACCGGGCAGACCCCGCCGTGGGTGCCCAGCTGGCAGTCGCCGCAGCCCAGACAGGCTTCGCTCCAGACGCCAGCGCCTTCGTTTATGCCCATGATTTGCGTGTTCAACGCCGGGTAGACGGGCTTGGACGCGTAGATGCGAGCAGCCAGTTGCACGCCCACGCCGCAAGCCATGGATACTATCGCATCACAGCCGGCTACCAGTTCGTCCAGGCCTTCGTAGAATTCTTTATCACAGCCTCGCTCGATGGTTTTCTCCAGGCTGTCCACCGCGTCAGGCCCCAGCCGCAACAGCGACGCCAACGTCGCGACCTCCCGCTCGCCGCCCGCGTTGCAAACGCTAACGCAAGTAGCACAACCAAGCACGAGCACCTTGCGATGGCCCCGAGCCTTGAGAAAATCCTGTATTTCTTCGATCGGTTTTTGTGTTGCGACTATCATTTTATTTCTCTCTAACGAAAAACAGCGAACCACGGATAAACACTGATTTTTTAACTTCTGTTTCTTCTTTGTCATTCCCTCGAAAGCGGGAATCCATTTTTTTGGTTTGTCATTGGTTACTGGTC
>QNCB01000299.1 GCA_003644335.1 Planctomycetota bacterium
AGTCCGAGCTGTCGCCGAACTTGCCGTTGGCATAGCCCAGGCCCAGCACGTCGTCGTCCCGCCCGGGCACCAAGCCTTGGTATTGCAAGCCCGTGCTCCAGAAACATTGAAAATCGCTAACATCGCGGTCAGCCCAGCCAAAGCGGAAAAACGCGCCCAAGCCCTGGTCGTCCTGTTCGTTTTCGCGGTAGAGATACTGGTCGAAGGTCAGATAAAAGCCGACATCGTCTCGTTTGGTCGTGCCCTTTTCGAATCGCTCTTTGTCCCGCGGGTCGTACCACACGCCCGCGCGATAGCCGCCCGGTAAGTTGCCCCAGGGAGCTGGAACGGTTACCGCCAGGCCTGTTTCGAAGACGCCGAAGAAGTAGTCCTCGTCGTGGAAGGCGGTGTTGAATCCGGTTTCCCGTGCGTCAGCCTGGGCGTCTGCTACCCCAGCTGCGACATAAAATCCTTCGACTGGCTCGACGTATAAGCTGACAGCCAGGCCTTTGTCCGGGAAGGGGATCGTGGGGTTGTTCACCAACGCGCCGTTGAGGAACTGGGCGGTTTCGTCGTTGGCAAAGGCGTTGGAGTCGAAGGCTACGTCGCAGTGTCTGCACGTGTATCCGCCGGTGATGTCCATTTTACCGATGCGGAACTTAACCCTGCCTTCGAGGAAACTTTGCTCGTAATACAGCTCGGACAGGTCGATAACCTGGTCGCCGTAAGCTGCGCCGTTTACGTCCATGACGCTGCCGACGGACGACGGCCCGAGTCCTTCCGACCAGCCTCCCTCTGCCAGGGCGAAAACTTTCGCGCCGGGTAGGCTGAACAGTTTTTCGAGGTCGAACTCCATCTCCAGGTCGAATTGGCCCGTGTACCTTCCTCGCCTGCGATGCACGCCCGCCCGTTGGCCAGAGCGGTTGGTAACCCCGCCGCCCTGGAGATTTATCTGATAGACCTGCGTCAGCCCCAAGCCTATGGTTATCCCGCGCTCTTCCAGCGTCTCGCCCAGGCCAAACCAATTGTCCGTCAGCGCGTCCCTGCCTGTCAGAAACTGGGCCAGGCCTGGCGAACCGTCGGAACTATTTTCAGCTGGTTTGTCAGGGCCTGGCTCATGGGCCAAGGCTACCGAACCGCTGAACATGAAAACACCCGCACAGAACAACATCAACGTGAAAACTCGCATTACTTTTCTCCTAACAAAGCCAAATGAAAAACGACAAATTATTACGAAACTCAATTTTTTATTACGGGTAGAATAGTAACCCGCTCGTGGAGTTGCAATTGTTTTTTACATTTTTTCAGTTTTTGTAGGTCATGCAACTTGTTGCATGACCCACCCTGAAACATCGAGTGAGCCTTTCAGCTTTGCTACCTCGCGGCCTGCGATTCAACATAGCGAGTATTTTATATTTAGACTAAATATAGTCAAGGAGAAAAATAAAACCCATCCACAAACCAAAGCCAGAATTGGACAAAAAATAATACATAGCTGTCCATTGAGTAGTCTCAGGAAAAATAGGTTGAGTCTGTAACGACCGCCTGTACCTCGTCAATAATGGCGTTGGCCTCACGCTGGGATACATCAGCCTGCTCGGCAAGTTGCAGCATATGCGTACGGTTGGGATTTTTGCCCTCACCAGCAATAGTCATAGTATGTTCGCCGCCAGGGCCTGGGGTGTAGAGCAGGTCGTAAGCGGGAGTAAGCGTCCAGTCGCCCGTGGTGTCGTTCAGGATAAATGCGAAGTTCTTCACATGATCATCGCGGTTGTGGGCCAGCACGTTGAACACCATACGGCGGAACATGCGCAGCACGTCCTGATGGTTCCGTGTCAGCAACGACGTGGCCTTGAGCAGGTCGGCATAGTCGGCCGACGGGATGCGGAAGTTGGACTGGATGAGGTTACCGAACGTGTGAACGTGGTATCGCCGGTTGCCGTCGCGGTCGAATCGCTTGGTGCCGAAGAAGCGGTCGCCTTCGGACGTCTCGAACAGGCGGGTCGGGGGCATATCGATACCGGCATCGCGAGCCATGAGCGAATAGGCGTATTCCATAGCCCCGGCATCGTCGGCATCAGCCTCGGCGGCGAACTTGATAATCCAGTGTTCGAAGTTATCCGGCAGGTCATCCTCGCCGGAGATGACATTGTTTGTGTCGGGATTGAAGCCGACGAGAACCTTGGGCCTGGCACCGCCGGGCGAACCGCCAGCCCGCAACAGTTGCGGTAACACGTCTACCGCATCGCCCGCGAGAATCTCTTGCGACTGGCGAGCCAGATCGTGCAGGTCGAATACGCTGGCGTCGGCGTCCTCGCGATCGGTCGGCGGGTGGTACGTTATCGCGCCCATCGTTCGGGTGTCCAACCAGGACAGCCGGTCCAGCGGACTGATCTCGGCCAGGTTTCGGCCAAGGGAGCGGAAGTGGCGGTCCATCAGCAGCAGGCCCCAACCGTCGGGCAGCGAATCGTCGAACAGGCCCGGCAGCGGCCCAAACTGGCGGTCGGTATGCTCGAACAGCCCCGGCTCAAACGGCAGGCGAAACGGCGAGAGGTTCAGGCCGGTCGCGAGGAAGTCGGCATCGTACTCGAAATACACCCGGCCACGATCTTCGGCCAACGTACCGACGGGCACCGAGTCGCCCGGGCTGCGGGTAAAATGAACGTCCAGTTTCTTCATACGCGACCTCGTTTGCGGGTAGGCTTGGCGGTGCGTTGTTCGAGTTCCTCGATGGACTGCGCCGGCGGCGGTTGGAATAACTGGTCGAACTCTTCCAGGCGGGCCAGCACGTGGGCAACCTTAAGGACTAACTCCAGAGAAGCCTTGCCAGTGGCTTCGAAACGACGTAGCGACGAAGCCGTCACGCCCGCCCGTTCAGCCAGGGTGTTCTGCGTCCAGCCTTTGAGCAGTCTCAGGGCTTTGGCGCGGCCGGCCAGGGCCTTGGCCGTCTCGGCGGGGCCTATCAATGTTAGTTTCACAGCGTTCACATGCGTATTATACCATGGTTTAGCAGTATCGACAATATATTATCGACTAAATCCTATATCGGCACTTTAGAGATAATATATTAGCGATTACCTACAAAAGGGCATATCCTTTTTCGCGGCAAATCCGATACTTGTCCACCGATGTAATTCCGTAGCCTCTCCCGCGACTCGCTTCGTGCGAAGCAGTCGTCAAATTCAGCCAGAAAAGTGTTCAGTTCTTTGTTCTTTGCCCATATTTTTG
>QNCB01000300.1 GCA_003644335.1 Planctomycetota bacterium
CGTTCCTCCGCGAGGTCTATCGACGCTTCGACCGTAGCGAGAGTCTCAGCTATTTCACAGGCCAGGGTTTTGCAAAGCTTGCGAAGCTCGCCGCCCAGGGCAACCAGGCCCGCCCGCAGGTGCGACTCGTCGCTGGCTGAGATAATATCCGCCACAGCCTCAGCCTGGGAGAGGTCGACCCGCCCGCTAAAAAACGCCCGCGCGGTAAACTCACCAGCCTCTGCCAGCCTGGCTCCGCTGAGTATCAGAGCGTCGAGCAAGGCATTGACGATGGCGACGCAACCTGGGACGTGAAGCTCTATGAGGTCTTGTCGCGTGTAACTCCGCGGGCAGACGAACCGATACGCCCGGGCTGGGGCCTGGATATCATGCTCCGCCAAAACCATCCACCCGTCGGTAGACCGAAACCCGCCAAGCTCAGCCAATCCTGGCCCAGCCGAGCGAAACGTCGCCTGGGCTATCGCGATAGCCTTGGGCCCAGAGACACGCACCACTGCCCGCGGGCCAGGCCCAGCCGCGGAGGAAATAGCTGCGATAGTGTCTTCCGTACGAAACATGACAAGCCAGTATATCGCCAGCGAAAGAACGGATGAAGAGGAAAGTCGAAAAGCATGAATCAAGAGACAGAAAAAACGAAAAGTCAAATGTCCTCGGTTGAGTTTTCTGCTAGAATGTCGCCCATGACCAATACAGAAAATATAGACCGTAGCCAATACCGCAGTCCGCTGGAAAGCCGATACGCAAGCCTCGAGATGCGCGAGCTGTTTAGCGAGGCCAGGAAGTTTTCCACATGGCGGAAGCTTTGGTTGGCTCTGGCGAAGTCTCAACAGAAACTTGGCCTGGACATTTCCGACGAGCAGCTCCAGCAGATGCGCGAGCACCTCGATGATATCGATTACGCCGCAGCTGAGGAATATGAGAAAAAGTTTCGCCACGATGTGATGGCCCACATCCACGCCTTCGGCGACGTGGCACCGGCGGCGGCTGGGATAATCCATCTCGGCGCGACGAGCCAATTCGTCAACTGCAATACCGACATGATTCTCATGCGCGAGGCTCTTGAGCTGATCCAGGCCCGGCTGGTAAACGTCATCGACGCGCTGGGGCAGTTCGCCCAGCAGTGGCGAGACTTACCGACGCTGGGCTTTACGCATTTTCAGCCCGCCCAGATGACTACCGTCGGCAAGCGGGCGGCGCTGTGGTGCATGGATTTCATCCGCGACCTGCGGGATATCGAGTATCGCCTGGCGAACCTGGAGTTTCGCGGGGTCAAGGGCACGACTGGCACGCAGGCGAGTTTCCTGGCTTTGTTCGACGGCGACGGCAAGAAGGTCGCCCAGCTGGATCGCATGGTGGCCGAGGAAATGGGATTCGACCTGCTGGCTCCGGTTACGGGCCAGACCTATAGTCGCAAGATAGACGCCTCCATCGCCCAGGTGCTGGCGGGTGTCGGTGCCAGCGTGCACAAGTTCTGCAACGACGTTCGGTTGTTAGCCCATCGCAAGGAAATCGAGGAACCGTTTGCGACCTCGCAGGTCGGCTCCTCGGCTATGGCTTACAAACGCAATCCCATGCGGTGCGAGCGGGCAACGGGCCTGGCGAGATTTTTGATGGACATCTCGGCCAGTCCGCTGCACACCGCAGCGGAGCAATGGCTGGAACGCACGCTGGACGATTCTGCCAACAAGAGGTTGGCTATGAGCGAGGCGTTTTTGGCTGGGGACGCGTGTTTGCGAATCGTGGCCAATGTGGCGGGCGGGCTGGTGGTTTACCCCGCGGTTATCACTGCCAACGCCGCAGCGGAGTTGCCTTTCATGGCTACGGAAAACTTCATCATGGCGGGGGTAAAGGCTGGCGGCGACCGGCAGGAACTTCACGAGGTCATCCGCAAGCACAGCATCGCTGCGGGGCTACAGGTGAAACAGCAGGGCCTGGCCAACGACTTGATAGATCGCATCAAAGCCGAGCCTGCCTTTGCGAAAATCGACATCGATTCGCTGTTAGACCCAGCTACCTTCACGGGCCTGGCCTGCCAGCAGACCGACGATTTCCTCGCCCAGCAGGTTCAGCCCATCCGCCAAAAATACGCCAACATGCTAACCGACATCGGCGACCTGAAAATCTAGGGCATTCACGCGGTTACAGGTGTTTCAACGCGTATGTGGTTTGCCATTGCGTTTTTTCGCCGGGCTTGGCGAGCAGTCTGACGAACGGCTCGGGGCAGATCATAGCTTGCTGACAGTAGAGGTGAAATCGCAGCAGCGGAGAATTGCCCGATATGCGAACGGCGGTTTGCGTTTTCGTGTTAGCCAGCTCGAAGGCGTAATCCGCAGCTTCGTCGAAGCCCGTAAACACGCCCCAGGCAAAGTCGCCCACGGGGATGGCCTGGCTGAAAACGATGTCATTGTCGTCCGTCGCAACTCGGCCAAAGAATTCCTCGTCGCCAATTTTCGGAGCAAACGGCAGGCGGATAATATAGTCCGGCCCGACCGGCTCGTCGTCGAAGAGCATAAAGTTGTGGCAGTAATGCGTGGTGTCGATTTCTCGCGAGCCAACGTTCTCCAGTTCGCGAGCGATGACGACTTCCGGCTTGTCGCCCGAAACCGATACACGCTTGGTATAGCGATAGCCCCAGCCTTTGACGTCGTCGATTTCCTGGCGAAACTCGATCCAATCCTCGCCGTGGCGAATATCCCACGAGCCAGGCTGAATGATTTTGTGAGGCTGTTCAAACTGGTACGCATCGTCGGTATGCTTCTCCAAAATTCCGACGCCGGGCTTGATGAAACCCTCACCAATCTCAGCCTGGTCATATCCCAGAGGCCCGGGCGTGCCGAGTATGCCCATGCACAATTCCTCAGCTGTTCCGCACGCGCGAAAATCTTTGTCCTGCGTAATATCAGACGAGCACAAAAATGTATGCCCCTCCCAGCGAATCTGATCCATCATGCCAGACCAGTCGAACCGCGGGCCTTGATAAAAACCCTCCGCCGCGTCCGGCAGAAAAACGTCAGCCTGCAAGTCCCCGTTCGACAGCGTTATTTTTGGATATGACATTTGTTTCCTTTAATTTGCATCAGCGGATAGCTTGCAGGATTTCTTCGAAGTTTTCGCAGTAATCGCAGCAGAGTTCTTTCGTGCCGGATTCTATTATATTGCCGCCGGAGATGCCGATTGTCGAAAATCCAGCTAACCTTATAGAGCAC
>QNCB01000301.1 GCA_003644335.1 Planctomycetota bacterium
CTGTACATTGGCAGCAGATGCGCACCGGCTGGCGGGAAGATAAGCGTCAGGGGAATCTTCACGCCATAGCCATTTTCGTGCATCCACTTCGCGCCAGGCGTGCTGCCTTGGCTGACGTCGGCTTTGACATAGTACACGTCCAGCTCGTCGATGGCCTGGGCGAGGGCAGGGTCGCTGAAAACGGTCGCCTCTTGCTGGAGACATTTTACGCACCAGGTCGCGGTGAACTTCACCAACACAACTCTGCCCGACTCGCGTACCCGCTGGATTCTCGCCCAGTCGAACTTCTCGCCGTGGAGCATAGGCTCGCCCGGCGGGGTTAGCATCCACCAACCTGACCCTGCCGCCATGGCCAGGGCCAGGCCTCGGACGAGCAATTTTTTACGCAACGGTGTGTCGTATCTCAGCCAACCCGCCCACATCCAAAGGCACATCACGAGTATCACCGCCCAGGCGAGAATCCAAAACGGATAGCCAGGCCCATCGCCGCGGAGAGTGCTGATTAGCCAGACCGCCACCAGCAGCAGCACGAAGCCTGTGGACTGCTTGAAAATTTCCATCCATTGGCCTGGCTTGGGGAGCCTGTCCACCAGTGAGGGACACGCAGCCAACATGGCGTGGGGGGCGCTCATGCCCAGGCCTATGGCGAGAATTACCAACGTCCCCGCCAGCAACGGCGCGATCTGGGCGTAGGTTAACGCCGCAGCCAGGAAAGCGAAGCTGCACGGCGTGGCAAGGACGGCGAGCATCAGGCCCATGCCGAGGGATTTCACATGAGGCCCGCGACGCGATTGGCCCTGCCCCATCGCCATGACGCTGCTGGGCACGATGACGTTGAACACGCCGAACAAGTTCGCAGCCAGGGCGACGACGATCATAGCCAGGATAATGATGACTGCTGGGGATTGGAAGCCCTCGTTGAGGTCGAACCCCCTGCCAACGGTCAGCTTTAAGCCGACGTTTAGCCCGGCGATACCCAGGAAAAACAGCATCATCCCACCGACGAAAGCCAAGCCAACCGTAACGAACCGCCTGCGCGACTCGCCCGCCAACTGCACGATGCTGAGAACGCGAATGGGAATTACCGGCAGCACGCAGGGCATGATGTTCAGCGCAAGGCCTGCCAGCAAAGCTACGCCGATGGCTGTCCAGAACCCAAGTCTCGACTCGGGAGCCAGGCTCGCAACGCCCGAAGCCTGGCTGGCTGCGCTGTTATCGTCGCTGGTGTCTTTGCGAATTTGCTCGACGGTCTTGGCCTGGGACAAACCCGCTGCGACAGGCCCAGCCCAGGCGGGGTTGGCCCTGGTCTGGCTGCCTACTCGCACCGTCAGCTCGGCGGTGATGGGCTGACCGTAGGCTGGCTGAAGATCGACGCAGGTTTCCTTGCACAGCTGGCCCGTTGGCGTGAGGGTAATCGTAAAGGCCTGGCCTGGGGCAGCGGAGGGGGAAACTTTTAGCGACGCGTAGATGACAACGCTATCGGTGTAAACATTCATGTTCGCCATGCCCGTGCCGATGTCGGTAGGTTTGACGTGCGTGGCAGGCCAGAGTATCCGCTCGACGACAGCCCCCGCAGCGGACCGGGCCTGGCTACCCTCGGCTGGGGCGATTTTGATTTCCATCGCGGCGCCCTTGGCTGGGCCCGCGGGGAACGGGCCATAGTATACCCAGCCTGGGGCGATTTTGCCCATCAGAGCAACGTGAAATTTCTGCCCCGGCTCGACGACCAAAAACTCCGCCCTGGCCTTGGCGGAAAATCGAGCAACCTCTTTCCTGGCCCCGTCTGCACTGGCCAAGCCAAACGGATTCATCTGCCCCCACGCCAGGCCCGCAGCAAGGAAAATCGTACCACACAACGCCACGCCAAAAATCCCACGTCTCATATCTCAGCCTTTCTTTATTCACAACCGTTCACGGTTACACAAAAATTCACCATGAAGCACATGAAGAGCATGAAGTTTTTTTGTATCCGTTCACGCTGTTTTCTTCAGCCCGAAGGGCTGGCATATCTTAGCCGTTCAGGCCGGCCCGGTGCCCGATTCGCCCAAGCTACAAATCAGTATACGGGCGGAATTGTCGATAACAACTTTCGAAACCGGTTTTTTCCCAAGCCAATTTGCGATACACTATTTGACGAGCGTTTTCGGGATGGAACGAATGGAAAAAACTCGCATGACAAAATCGATACCAGCCCCAGCTGTCCGCAGGCTGACGCTTTACCTGCAGCATTTGGAGGAACTCCTCGCCCGGGGAGCGGGGCGAATATCCAGCAGAGAGCTGGCTGAGAGCTTGCAACTGACCGGTGCCCAGGTTCGCCGAGACCTGGCCTACTTTGGACAGTTTGGCCGACGGGGCGTGGGATACGAAGCAGCCTCCCTGGCGGGGAATCTTCGCGAGATACTCGGCGCGGACAAAACCCAGAGCATCATTCTCGTGGGGGCTGGCGACCTGGGCCGAGCGTTGGCAAGGTATCGAGGCTTCCCTCAGCGCGGGTTCAAACTGGTAGCTGCGTTTGACGTCTCGCCGAAAAAGATCGGCAAAAAAATAGGCTCGCTGACGATACAACACATCCGCGAAATGCCCGCGATAGTAAAGCGGGACAACATTCGCCTAGCCCTGCTGACGACCCCAGCAGCAGCTGCCCAGGAAGTAGCGGAACAGCTCGACCAGGCGGGCGTGCGGGGCATACTCAGCTTCGCCCCGGGCGTGTTGCAGACGGCTCCGCCCCTGGCGGTCGGGCAGGTAGACCTGGCATCGAACCTGCAACAGCTAGCCTTCTCCATCGCCGGTGAAGAGTAGCTACGTCCCAAATTACGAAAAATTACCATGAAGCACATGAAGAGAATGAAGGGAAAAAATAAAAACAGCGAACCACGGATGAACACGGATTTTTTTTGAAGAAATAAAAACAGCTATGATAGTTCGTAGTATAGGAACCACGAATGGACACTAATAAACACGAATTTATTCTTAAAGAAAAATCAGCTATTTCGATAATAGGTCCTGGCGTGGTTGGGTGGGCGTTGGCTAGCTTGGCCAGCCGGGTTGGTTACCGCATCGCAGCGGTGGCTGGGGGGTCCCAGGCCAGGTCGGCTCTGGCGTTGGCCCGGGCGGTCGGAGCTTCTGCTATGGAACCAGCCGAGGCCGCTGCTGCTGGGGAACTTGTGCTGCTGACCGTGCGGGACGAGGCCATCGGGCCACTC
>QNCB01000302.1 GCA_003644335.1 Planctomycetota bacterium
CCGAGCCATCAAAGACTCCGGCGAGCTGAAGCTAATCCGCCAGGCTATTCGCATCGCCCAGAGTGCGTTTCTTGAACTCACCGCCAACGGGCCTGGCCAGCTGATAGGCCGAACCGAGGGGCAGGTAGCAGCTGAGCTTGAATACCTTATAAGACAGGCTGGGGCCCAGGGGGCTGCCTTCGATATCATCGTCGCAGCCGGTGCCAACAGCTCCAAGCCACACCACACGCCCGGGGCTACGAAGATAAAATTCGACCAGCCCGTGTTGTTTGACTGGGGCGCGAAGGTGGGAGGATATTGTAGCGACTTGACGCGGGTAGTCTTCCCGGGTAAAATCCCTCCGAAATTCCGCGAGATTTACGATGTCGTCCGCCAGGCCCAGCAGGCGGGCATTGACGCGGTGCGAGCTTCGGTGCGATGCACCACGCCGGACGCTGCCGCCCGAGCGGTGATAGAGCAGGCTGGATACGGCGAGCAGTTCACGCACAGCCTGGGTCATGGCATTGGTTTGGACATACACGAGGCTCCGGGCCTGGCTCGGAAGTCTGCGGGGGCGAGCGAGGTTTTGCGGGCTGGGATGGTTGTTACGGTCGAGCCTGGCATTTACCTGCCGGGCCTCGGCGGGGTACGAATAGAAGACGACGTGCTGGTAACAGCGACAGGCTGCCGAAGACTCACAAGGCTGGGGAGAAGGATTCAGGAGTCAGGAGTCAGGAGTCAGTAAAAACAAAAGAAGAAACAGAGGAAAAAGAAGAAACATGGGCAAGATGCCCATGCTACGGAAAAACTGGATTCCCGCTTTCGCGGGAATGACAAGAAAGCAGTAGGTCATGCAACTTGTTGCATGGCGAATTTATTCGGTTTCGGTTGTATTTGATTAAGCGGAGAAGGCAAAAAAAATGGCAAAGAAAACCACGGTAAAAAAGTCGGCTGCGAAAAAATCAGCTAAGAAAAAGGCTTCGGCCAAGGCGAAGAAGTCCGCCAGCCGGGCTTCGTCCGAGTCTGTTATCAAACCCCCAGCCATGCCCAAGGCCAAGGCTTCAGCTGTGGTTGGCGATGTGGAACACCTCATGGAAATGATGGTCGCCCATGACGTAACAGAGATCGACATTGAGGACGGCCCGCGAAAAATCGTGCTAAAACGAGGTAGCTTCGCCGCGGCTGCGGCTGCTCCAATGGCGATGGCTCCGGCGGTGGCTGCTCCAGCCCAGGCCCCGGCAGCTGCGCCCGCCGATGCCCCTGTGGCAGAGGAGAAAAGCGACCTTATCGAAATCACCAGCCCGATGGTTGGCACGTTCTATTCCGCTGCCAGCCCGGACAGCGACCCGTTCACCTCCGCGGGGGCCAACGTTACGGATAACACGGTGGTTTGCATCGTCGAGGCTATGAAGGTTATGAACGAGATCAAGGCTGAGTGCAGCGGCACGGTGGCGGAGGTTTGCGTCAAGAACGCCGAGCCTGTCGAGTTTGGCCAGGTGCTCTTCAAAGTCAAGCCCGCCTAATCCAGTCTAAGGAGTTTCGCATGATTTCTCGAGTACTAATCGCCAACCGCGGCGAGATCGCGTTGCGTATCATCCGGGCTTGCAAGGAACTGGGCCTGGAGACGGTGGCTGTCTACAGCGAGGTCGACCGCGACGCGAGCTACCTGCACCTGGCTGACGACCGCATCTGCATAGGCCCGCCACCCTCGACGGAGAGCTATCTGAACATTCCGCGCATCATCGCAGCTGCGGAAATATCCGACGTCGACGCCATTCACCCCGGCTACGGGTTCCTGGCTGAGAATGCCCACTTCGCAGAGATATGCGGCGACTGCAACATTACATTCATAGGCCCGACCGTCGAAAACATGCGGGTTCTGGGCGATAAGATCCAGGCCAAGGCTCTGGCCAAGCAGGCAGACGTGCCGACCACCCCCGACAGCGATGGCGCGGTCGAGACCATCGAAGACGCTGTGCGAATCGCCAACGAGATAGGCTATCCCGTAGCTCTCAAAGCCGCAGCGGGCGGCGGGGGCAGGGGCATTCGCTTCGCCCACAACGCCGCGACGCTGCAGAACATGTTCAACCAGGCCCAGACCGAAGCCCAGGTGTCGTTCAACGACGGCAGGGTCTTCATGGAAAAGTGCATCGAGAATTTCCGGCACATCGAGGTGCAAATCCTCGGCGACAATCACGGCAATGTGGTACACCTGTGGGAACGCGAGTGCTCCGTCCAACGGCGGAACCAAAAGGTTATCGAGCAGACGCCCGCGCCGGGCCTGAGCCAGGAGCTGCGCGAAAATATCTGCGAAGCCTCAGATCGGCTTGCCCGCGAGGTGGGCTATCGCAACGCCGGCACGGTGGAGTATATGCTCGACGAGGCTGACAATTTCTACTTCCTCGAGGTCAACACGCGAATTCAGGTCGAGCATTGCATTACCGAAATGGTTACCGGTATCGACCTGGTAAAGTGGCAGCTGCGCGTGGCGATGGGCGAGAAGCTGAGCCTGAAGCAGGAGGATATTAAGCAGGAAGGCACCGCGATTGAGTGTCGGATAAACGCTGAGGATCCCAGCAGGAATTTCATGCCCTCGCCTGGCAGGGTCGATGCGTTCGTAGCTCCGGGCGGTTTCGGCGTGCGGTGGGATTCGCACGTGTATCAGGGCTATACCATCCCGCCGACCTACGACAGCATGGTAGGCAAGTTGATAGTCCACCGCCCAACGAGGCCTGAAGCCATCGCTGTAACCAAACGAGCGCTGGACGAGTTCGTCATCGAGCCGACCAAAACCACAATCCCGCTGTGCCGAGAGATTCTGTCACACGAAAAATTCGTCAATGGCCAATGGGACACAAAAATGATCGAACGAGACCTCATGGGATAATACAGCAGTTATCAGTATTCAGTTATCAGTTATCAGTAAAAGAAAAAACAAAAGAAGAAAAAACAAAAACAGCGAACCACGAATGAACACTAATAAACACGAATTTTAAAAACAAAAACAGCAAAAACAAAAAAAGAAGAACACGAATTACACGAATAAAAAACACGAATCGTACGAATGTTTTTTGAGTTGGAAATAGCAAAAAATTCGTGTCATTCGTTTTCTGCTGTTTTTCTTTTTCAGTTTTTACTGATAACTGATAACTGATAACTGATAACTGATAACTTCTATTAAGGAGATTTTTGAAAATGAGCAATATCGTTAAAGGTAA
>QNCB01000303.1 GCA_003644335.1 Planctomycetota bacterium
AGAAAATCAGTATCGCGACCCAGGCTGCGAATATCAAAAACACCAGCCACAGCCGCCAGGGCGAGAGAGGCTGGGCCCGGTCGGGTATGCCATCAGCGGAGACGTCGACGGGCAACGGCAGGGGTTTCTCAGCCTGGCCCGACGCGCCCTGGGTAGCCTGGGCGGCGGGCTTGCGTTTGCTCTTGCGATTATTGTTCTTGGCCTGGCTGCTCATTTGTCTTCTTTCAGCCTGATTGAATGGGTCGTGTCGAAATCTCCCAGGTCGAAGACGTCGCGAAAATCTTCGAGCGAGTCTTCTTCCGTCCGCCGCATGAAGCCGTGTTCTATCAGCAGGTAGACCATTTGGCCAAAGTCGATACTGCCCTGAACGCCCCAGTGTCGCAAAATAACCGGAGCCATCAGCCCATAGCGTTCCCGAGCCAGGTCGCGCAGAGACTCGCAAAGTTTTTGGCCCGAAATATGATTGTCTCGGTCGCCCTGACCAGCCTTGGCGCCGTGGACATCCTTCACCGCCCGAGCCAAGCCCTCGTGCAAAAAGTTGAACGCCTCTAGACGATAGCGGCCATCGTCCATAATAACCTTCTCGATATTCCGGGCCTGGTCGGAACCAGCCTGGGGATTTTCCTGTTCGTTTGGCATTTTTCGCAACCATCCCATAAATAGCAGAAGTTTGGTTGTTAATTCTACGAGTTTTTGCTTTTACCGATTACCAACAACTGGTTATTGTTTATCTCTGTGTACACCCGTGCCATCATAGCTAGACCGCAACCCCGCGCGGGGTAGCCAGGGTCGCAACCCGTTGCTATGGCACGACGATTTCGGTGGTCGTGGTGGACGTGTTGCCCGGCGTGGTTTGCGGGCCTGTGCCCTGTCCGCCTGCGGGCCAATCGCCCTTGCGCCACTCGGTTTCCGGGTCGGTGTCCTGCCGGGCTGAGTCGTTCCAAGCCTTGCCGATAACTCGGCCTTGGGCGTCGAACAACACCGTGCCACTGAAATGCTTGTCAAAATTGACCCATCGCCATTTCCGCGTCCACTTGGTATCGGGGGGGCCCAGGATTTTCTCGACCTCCCACTGAGCCTGGCCCTTCATGACCATCGTGTCGAACCGTTTCTGGGTGAATTTGTCGCAGCCTGCCGCAATCGCAGCGATGGCAACAAACGCCAGAAGTAACAATACAGTACGTTTCATGTCAAAATCTCCCTATTCTGGTGAGTCCAATTTGAAAACCCATAATCCGCTCTTCCGTCAGACAACCAAAACAGCCCGCGGATAGTTTTTTATACAAAAAAAGTTGGCAGTTATCAGTTATCAGTTATCAGTAAAAACAGAAACAACAGAAACAGCAGAAACAGTAAATAACGAAAAAATGACCAATGCCAAAATACCCCCAGCACTTATTTGCAGGAGTATAGGATATCGTGAGTCTCTTTGTTTAAGTCAATAACTATTTTGAAGCATGGCAAATAAGTGCTGGGAATGACCAATACCAAAGACCCAATGCTGGGTGTCATTCGTGTTCTGTTGTTTTTTTGCTGTTTTTGCTTTTACTGATAACTGACAACTGATAACTTTTTTAAATTATTCTCCCGCGACGATTTCTCGTTGGGCGGAAAGTCTGGGCGTAAATGGGCTTGTAAATGTCGCTACCAAAATAAATCGTCGCGAGGTTGGCAGGGGCTTGTCGCAGGCGAGCTTGAATTCGTAGCTTCGGAAATGGCGGTTCCAGTGTGTCAAGTTTGCCTTGGGCTGGGCGATGCTGATTTCCCACTGTCCGACCCGCGGGCCTTGCTTTCGCTGATTTTGCTTGAGGAAGCCATAGAGATCGAACCGTATCGTGCCGAAAGCCTTGGTCGCATCGCCGAAGGAATCTCTTGCCTGGACTCGCGCGTGAACCCCGCCAGCTGCGCCCGGAAACGCTACGGTCTGCGTAAAGGGGTGAATTTCCAGCGTCTTCGGCAGGAGCATGTCGATTGGCTGGGGGACTTTTTCCACATGCCCAGCCGGGTCGCCCTTGGTGGGCAAAAGCCCGCCGTCGCAGCCGACCAGAAGCACGGCAACGGCGATGGCTAGGAGTACTCGTTCTGTGAACCTGCAGGCTCGTCTCACTCGAAAATCTCCGATCACGGCTACGCGCCGCCCACGTGAACGAAGTATAGACGATAAGCCCGATACCGGTCAAGCATATCTCGACCAAAGACCCGTTGGCAGCGGGATGCTTGATGTGATGCGGCGAAATTTATATACTGGCCAAAAGCCGATGGCTATCCCGATGACTGGATAGAAAAGCGAATGCGTTCCATCGCCATCGGCGAGGAATTGACGGACGAATGGCAAGGCCGCGGCACAGCAGAACAAAGGGACTATGCCATCCTCACCGCGGAAATTTCCAAAGCAGCCTTCGGCGTAACGCCATCGGAATACAAGGAACTCAAAAGGCCTGGGCCACAATTTGCTTTTTTGCGTTTTTCGTAGTTTTAAGTTGTTTATCCGTGGTTCTTGTTTTTGTGTGAATGGTTGCGATAAATCAATGCGTTTGGATGCGGATGTCTGCAAAAAGAGGAGTTACTTGTGAAGGTCGAGCTGCATTGTCATACGAATCGTTACAGTTTATGCGGCTTGGCCAGCCCGGCGGAAATGCTCGGGCGACTTGTTGAGACGGGCTATGAGGCGGTGTTCATCACGGAACACAACCAGGTCTGGAGCAACGGCGAAATCGAGGAAATACAAAGCCGATACCCACAGCTGAAAATTTTCCCCGGCGTCGAGCTGACCTTCGATAATCCCGCGGGGTTTAGCCATCTTCTGGTACTGGGATCCAACGACCCGGACGTCCTGGCCCTGGCTAGCCCTGCCGACGTTCTGGCCTGGGCAGCGGAGCGAAACCTGCCGACCGTACTAGCTCATCCGTTCAGGTTTAACGGCGCGGATTGGCCTATCCGTAGCGCGGAGGTTCTGCCCGACGCGTTCGAGTATTTTTCGCCGAATGTCGATGCTGACCAGGCCAAGTTGGCGCTTCGAGCAGCCCGCCGACTTGACGTCAGGCTGGTAAACGCTGGCGACGCGCATGGCTTGGACTATATAAACCAATTCTGGATCGAAACAAATAGGCCTTTCGAAACCCCATCTGAGCTGAGAAAAATTATCGTCGAGGGAGACTACGAAAATTGCGGAACAGGC
>QNCB01000304.1 GCA_003644335.1 Planctomycetota bacterium
ACGGAGCTAAAAAAAATGCGGATTGACATTCTGACGACCCAGCCGCAGCCCCGTATATTTATTGGTTAAAATGCGACTAACAACCGAATTTCTGCCGTCTATGGGATGGCTGTGAAGTTATTTCGGATTTTGGATTGCGGATTTCGGATTGTTTTCACGAACGGGCTTAATCCGAAATCCGAAATCCGAAATCTGAAATCCGAAATTGCCCGGGATAACCAACCGGTTTTATATTCTCGCCCGACGCCCAATGGCAAGACCAGGATTTGAGCAGTAAAGTTCTGCTAGACGATAGACATTTCCGCGCCCGGGGAGTATAGTGCCTGCTATAAGGTACTAGCCCCAGGCCTGGTTTGGCCTGGCAGGGACAGGAGCAGAAAAAAGATGGATTACGCAAGTCTGGCAGACGATTTCTTTGTGAACCTCAACGTGCAGACCACGATGAAGCTGCCCACCGGCAGGGAGACCGTGCTGCATTTTTTCGAGGCGATGCAGAAAGAGTTTCCGTCGATGACCAGTTTCTTCCAGCGGGAGACCGGCGAGTTTACTCTCGAAGGCGACCGCGAGAGTGGCTGCTATTGCTGGGCGGAAATGCACAGCCACCGGATATGCGCGGGCTATTTCAACCCGCCAAGCCTGGACGAAGCCTACAATCTGCACCGTTGGCTACTTCAACGGAGCATCTATTATCTGGGCCTGAGCGGGCTTGATATCGACGCGATGGATGTGCTGTTCGGGTTCAATCTGGACTTCACGGGCAATCGCGACAGCATCGTAGCCGACGCGTTGCTGGGCGACTCGCCGCTGTCGAGTTTTTCGTCCGACCCGGAAGTTAAGCCCGTCGAGTTCGAGCCTAACATCGTTTTCGCGCTGGACGAGGAGTGCTATTTGCAAGGCCGAGTTTCCGTCGAGACGCGGTGCAGCAGCTTCCAGGTTCGCACGGGCCAATTCGACGAAGAGCCGATCAGCGTCTACTTCACCGTCCGCCAATATCCCTCCCCAGGCGGGGTTATCGATATGGCCCAGTCGTTTGCCAGGCAGAGCGAACTGTGCGAGGAGTACACCAGCCGACTCGTCGTGCCGCAAATAATTCAACCAATCGCACAGGCAATCGCAACCGCACAGTAAGCTGCGATTGTTTAGAGCAAAAAAAAACAAAAAAAGTGTAACCGCGAAAGAACGCATAGATTTTTTGTAACCGTTCACACAAAAACAAGAATCACGGATAAACACCGATAAACACAGATATTTAAAACGACGAAAAACACGAAAGAAAAAACAAAAAACTTCATGGTAAACTTTATTTTTTACGATAATTCGTGTTTATTAGTGTTCATTCGTGGTTCTTTTCTGTGAACGGTTACGATATTTTAATAATAACAGATATGTAAACTTTCGCATTTTTGCGAGGTATCATATTTCCCAAGTGTCATTTGTTTTCCGCTGTTTTTGCTTTTACTGATAACTGATAACTTTCTTTACGTTTTTTCACGGTAAAAGTTTCATAGCTTGTAGTTGTAAATGATTTTAGAAAGGGTAATCCAATGCGGATGATGACTGGTTCTATTTTGATTTTGGCAAGTGCGATTCTTTTTGGCGTCTACAAAATTACCGACCTCAAGCCGATGTATGAATGGTATGCTTTTGGCGTGGGCGGAATTGGCTGGGCGTTTTTGGCATGGGGATTTTGGAAGGACATCCAAGCCGCACATCACCATCACACCCGCTATCAAAAAGACCCCGACACTCCGCACAAAGGGGATACATGATTAAAGCAAATTCGAATATCGAAATTCGAAATTCGAAATACTAAACAAATCCGAATATCGAAATATGAAATACGAAACAAAAAAAAATCAGCGTCCATCTGTGTTTATCCGTGGTTCGCTGTTTTTACTGACAACTTTTTCCCAGGAAAAAAAATGCGACAATTACATCTGACGATCGTGCTGGCCTTGCTGAGCGGTTTTGTGTTTGGCAATATCCAAGCCAATACTTTTGCTGACGAGCAGACCAAGACTTCCACCGCTAAAACTAAGCTCGTGCCCAAAAGTGTCTTGAAGGAACTGACAGGCTATATGGGCAAGCCTGCTGGCAAGACTGACCAGGAGATGAAGAAGAATTATATCATCAACCTAAAAAAAGCTCTGACCCGCGGAGCGGAAATTGAGAAAAAATATCCCCAAGCCAAGAATCTCTATGATATCTGGATGGTCATGCTCCAAGCGGCAGCTGTGCTTGAAAACACCGAAGCTGACAAAGACAAATATGCTGCGAAAATCCTCGTCATCTCCAAAAAACTCGTCGCCTCCAAAGCTAGCCCATCCAAGAAAATGGTTGGCGATCTGTTCCTCACGCAAGACGCTGTCAGCAAGGCCAAGCGGGCGAGAGCCAAGGAAAGAGCCTTGCGAAAATACATCGCCAAATACGCCAAAACTCCCGCAGCCATCGATGCGCATATAGTAGCGGTGCAAATAGCCCTCGAGAACGCCCCTCGAAAATTGGCGGACAAATTGGCGAACGAGCTGGCGAAAAAATATCCAAAGAGCCGGGCAGCCAAGGTGTTCCTTAAAGACACCATGAACCAAAGCCCCTACAAAGGCGAGGTTTTCCGGGCTTCGCTGAAGACGCTCGACGGAACCAGGCTGATCCTGCCCAGAAGCCTGGCTGGCAAGGTGGTGGTCATAGATTTCTGGGCGACCTGGTGCGGGCCATGTCGGGCGAGCATTCCACACCTCAAAAAAGTCTACGCCGAGTATAAGCCCAAGGGCGTCGAGATTATCGGCATTAGCCTGGACAAAAATCGCAAAGCTCTCAAAGCGTATGTCAAAGGGCAGGGCCTGGACTGGCCTATCACATTTTCCGGCAAGGGTTGGTCAGACCCCACCGCCAGGCGGTACGGCATCGGCAGCATTCCGAGCGTCTGGGTGATAGGCAGAGACGGCAAGATTTTTTCCAGCAACGCCCGAGGCAATCTCGAAACGACCCTCGACCTGGCTTTGAAAGCAAAATCGCGGAAGTCGAAATCAGCTAAGTCTAAGTGACAGTAGCTGTTCACAACTAAACCTTAAATGCCTCCATTACGAAAGATTATCAAAATGCCGACGAAAAGTTTATTTTCGCGTCTGACAATCCTGGCTTTGCTGGCGGGGTGCATCAG
>QNCB01000305.1 GCA_003644335.1 Planctomycetota bacterium
CACTTGGCGAGATACTGAGGCCTCATTTTCCGGGCCTCGTTCGTGATAAACTCCGCCTCGCCCGCGGAGGTGTGGTCTTTCCAAAGCCAGGCCATCGCGGCGAGATTGTCCTCGAACCGTTTTTGAAACGCCAGGGGTTGGCCCTGCCTGTTCAGCGGTATCGGCGTGCTGCCAGTCGTGCCGACGCCCAGGGCGACGACCTGATCGACGCTGAAATATTTGTTGTTCCGCTTGGCCCCAGCCAGGGCGCGTCGGACGGTGGTCTCAGCTCCCTTGAGATAGTCCGCGGGGTCTTGCCGGGCCAGGTTCGGGTCGTCTGAAAGGAGGATGCCATCGCAGCCATGCTCGTATTTCCAGGCCGACGATGCGACCTCCTTGCCGTTGACCGTGTTGACGACAACTGCCCGAACGGAGTTCGTTCCATAGTCCAAACCGATTGTGTATTTTGGCATTTTTTGGGTTCCTATTTCTAAAAACAGCAGAACACGAATGTCACTAATTAAAACGAATGACACGGGGGGGCATTGGGCATTGGTTTTTTATTGGGTATTTGGTATTGGTTCTTCAATGGTCATTGGGTATTTGGTCATTGGGTATTTTTCCGTCATTCGTCATTGATTCCTCATTCGGATTTCGGAATTCGTCATTTGCTGTTTTTTTTCTATTGCCTATTTGCCTATTCCCTATTGCCTGTTTTCAAAAATTATTTCGCAGCGTCGTATGCTTCGGTTTTCAGGTCTTCAGCTCCGCAGTATAGGCATCGGCGGTGTTTTTGGGACATGGTTCTATTGCATTTGCGGCATTTTTTTATGCCCTTGGTAATCTTGCCGTCCACCACGCCGTCGCGTATGTCGATCTCGTGAACCTTGTTCATCAGGTCATCTTCGCTGAGGCTGGTTCGTTCTTTCAACAGTTCCCAGACAGCCAGGTTCACCAGCAGGAGCTTGTCTATCCGTTCTTCGAGAACCGAGACCACCCGCTGTGCTTCGTTGGCTTTGGTTTGGCTCCGCGCCGCCTGCGAGATGGCCATGTTACCAGCTGTGACGTTGGGCGCGCATCGCGCCCCGTATATTCCAAGCCCGGTTATCATTCCAAATCCATTCATTATTTTCCTATCCACCCTCAGCTCTACTTGCCTACTTGCCTAAAAAAGTCCACGGATTTCACGGATTAAAAAAAGATTACACGGATTTTTTTTAGAAGAAGTAATCAGTAAGAAAAAGTAATCAGTAATCAGTTTTCAGTAATCAGTAAAAGCAAAAACAGCAAAACAGAAAATACGAATGACACGTGAGGGGCATTGGTTTTCTACGGGGTATTGGATATTTGGTATTGGTCATTCAATGGTCATCGGGCATTTTCCGTCATTCGTCATTGATTCCTCATTCGGATTTCGGAATTCGTCATTTGCTGTTTTTCCCTACTTGCCTATTCCCTGATTTTTCCCATCCATTCACCGGAGAAAACTTCCGCCGCCGGGCCTGTCATCAGGACGTTGTCATCTTCTTGTCGCCATTGTATGTCCAGGTCGCCGCCGGGCAAGTGTATTGTTACGCTTCGTTCCGCCCGGCCTGTCATCGCCGCGGCTACGCAAACAGCTGAGGCGCCGGTTCCGCAGGCCAGGGTTACGCCGCTGCCTCGCTCCCATGTTCGCATTTTGATTTCCGCCGGGCCTGGCACCTGCGCGAAATGCACGTTAATTCGGTCAGGGAAAATTGGCTGAGTTTCAAGATAAGGACCTATTTGCTCCAGCGGCACAGCATCGACGTTTTCGCAGAAAATTATCACATGCGGATTACCCATGGACACGCAGGTCATCCGCATATCCAGGCCACAGTCTTCCATCCACGCGGCGGGGCTATTCATAGGAATATATTTTTCCAGCGGCACATCAGCTATAGGCCCGTCCAACTTGCCAGGTAGCTCCACGGGTATCTCCGCTGGGGTGAGTATAGGCCGGCCCATGTCGACAGTCGCAGCTGATACGTTCTGCCCGTCGCCATCGTCGAAAAATTTTTCGATAGTCTTCACGCCGCTTGCGGTTTCGATTTTGACGGGGTTGGCCCGGGCCAGGCCTTGCTCGTGGGCGAACTTGGCGACGCATCGGATAGCGTTGCCGCACATCATACCCTCCGACCCGTCAGCGTTGAACATTTGCATCCGCACGTCAGCTTGGCTGCTGGGCAGCACCAGCACCAGCCCATCCCCGCCGATGCCGAAGTGCCTGTCGCTAACCGCCCGGGCGATGGCAGGGGGGTTCTCCACAGGCCTATCAAAGCCATTGACGTAGATGTAATCGTTGCCGATGCCGTGCATCTTGGTGAAAATCATTTGTCTCTTTCCCAAAGCCAGCTGCGAAACCATTTCTGGATCTTCACGAAAAAACCGCGGACGCCATTATATCGCCAGCAGGGGGGCAATGCTATATGCAACGAATTTCGGATTTCGGATTTCGGATTCACCCGCGAGCAGGCCCGATCCGAAATCTGAAATCTGCAATCCGAAATTTGTTCTTTTGCTATTGCAAATGCTGAGTTTTGTCGGTAGAATCCCGCGACTCTTCAGAGTATTGAATTTGAAAGGACTTATTTATCATGGGACAGCGACGAGACAGACTCAACACGAGGTTGGAAAAGCAGGCGATAAGCCGTCGGGCCAACGCCCCACGCAAGGCCAAGGAGCGTGCTCGCAAGGCAGCCCGCGCCGAAGCAAGGTCTGCCAGGCTGGCGGAGTAGCTTTGGTTTTTTGCGTGAGGGACCAGATGGACGTCAGCGAACGTATAATCAGGCTGGAGGAAAAGCTCGCCTTCCAAGAACAGACCATCGCTGAGCTTGACAAGGTGGTGCTGGAGCTTAATCGCAAGGTCTCAACTATGGGTCGCGAGATGGACGACGTCCGCGTATCGGTCAGGCCTGTCGACCAAGCCAAACCCGACGACGAAAAACCCCCACACTACGGCGGGTTCGGCTCAGCGGTATAAACAGTTTTTTGAAAAAGTAATCAGTTATCCCAGCACTTATTTGCGAAATTTTATGGCTGGGCAGTATGGTTATTAACCTACCAACTGCTCAGAAACATGGCAAATAAGTGCTGGGTCAGTAATCAGTAAAAGCAAAAACAGCAGAACACGAATAACGGGGAAGGCATTGGATATTGGG
>QNCB01000306.1 GCA_003644335.1 Planctomycetota bacterium
AGAGGCGATGATATTTTTAGAAAAGGACATGACATGCAATTAGGTGAAATGATAGCTCCGCGGGCGGCATTTGGCGAGGCGTTGGTCGAACTTGGCGGCAAAAATGAAGACGTGGTCGTTTTCGATTCCGACGTCGGCGCCAGCACGCAGACGGGTTTGTTTGGAGCGGCGTATCCAGACCGTTTTTATCAGATGGGTATTGCCGAACAGAACATGGTCGGAGCCTCTGCGGGCATGAGCACGATGGGTTTTACGCCGTGGGTCTCGACCTTCGCGGTGTTCCTGGCCAAGCGCGCAATCGACCAGATTCGCGTTTCTATCGCGTATCCAAAGTTGAATGTAAAGTTAAATGGAGCCTATGGCGGCATTCCCACGGGCAAGGCTGGGGCTACGCATCAGTCCGTCGAAGACATAGCAGTCATGCGATGCATGCCGCACATGACGGTCGTTTGTCCGGGCGACCCATACGAAACGCAGCAGGCGGTTTACGCCCTGACGGACTTCGTAGGCCCGGCCTATCTGCGGACGGTTCGCTGCGGCGTGCCTGTAATTTTTGACGGGAAACATAAGTTTGAAATTGGCAGGTCTTACACGCTTTGCGAGGGTAGCGACGTTACGATTATCGGAACTGGCATGATGACGCCCAAGGCCTTGGAGGCTGCGTTGGAGCTGGAAAAACAGGGTATTAAGGCCCGGATGATCCACATGCCGACGATAAAACCGATGGACGAAGAGGCTATCGTCAAAGCCAGTAAGGAGACTGGCCATATTATTACCGTCGAGAATCACAGCCAGCTTGGCGGGCTTGGCGGAGCGGTTGCCGAGGTGCTGACGACTCATGCTCCATGCAGACTCACGCGGCTTGGCTTCCCGGACTGTTTCGGCGAGTCCGGCGACAACGAAGCCATCTTCAGCAAGTTCGGAGTCAACACGGAAAATATTATTGCAACAGCGAAAAGCTTAGTTGGCTAGGGAGAAGTTTGAAATGTTTTCGGAATCACAATGGCAAGAATTAAAGTATCGGGAAGCTCAGTTCGCCAAAGTTTTTGCAGGTGAGCGGCCTGACTTTGTGCCAGTATGGTTCTATCATGAGCAGCTCGGGCAGATGAAGCCGGAGTTACTCATGCTGGAGAAGGATCGCGATGCCTGGCTTGCGAATCAGGTCAAAGCGGTGCAGGCCAATGTTGCCGAATCGCTCGACGGGAGTACGCTTTATTATCCGCTGATAGAGATGGCTAGTTTTTATGGCACTCATTATATTGACGCGTTGTTTGGCAATGATGTGCAGTGGGTCGATGGGCAGTTCTGGTCGAAGGAGCAGAAGTGCGAAGTTTCCGAGCTTCAAATGCCAGACCTGGACAACTCTCCGCTCCTGGCAGAGACCCTCGAGCTGGCAACATGGATCAAGGGAAAAACCGAAGGCCGTTTTGTCATCAGCATGCCGGATGTCGGCTCGCCTATCAATGTGGCTATCAATTTGTTCGGCGAGCGATTCTTTCTGGAAATTGCGATGAATCCGGAGCAAGCTCAGCGGGTGTTGAATATGGTGGCCAGGGTAACGCGGCGGGTTTATGAGGAACTTATCAAGGCGGTGGGGCAGGAGACCATCCGATGCCATAACGCGTTTTACGTTTATACGCCTTATAATTACGCTGGGCTGAGTCTCTGTGCGACGCAGATGATCTCGCCGAGCAACTTCGGCGACCTGGTCGCCGATGCGGACGACGCGTCTGTCCCGGATTGTTATGAAGGTATGATTCAGCATCTTTGCGGATCTTCCGATCAGCATGTGGAGGAAATAGCGAAACGGAATCGCGTAAAGGGCGTGCAGCTTAATGATAATGGTGCGGATCAATTTGAAAGCTATTTTAAGGCACTTCGCCAGGATCAGATTTTTTATCTGAGGCCGACGGAAAACATGCCAGTCGAAAAAATACTGTCTATCACAGGCGGAGAGAGACTATTATTAACGGTAACGGAAAATCTCGCGCGAGACGAGAAAATAACCATTTAATTGTTTGGAACTATTGTTGAAACCATAAGTTTTAGAACACCAATTGCAAAGGAAAGAAAAATGTCAGAAAACATCGTAAGGAATTACATTAACGGAAAGTTTGTCGAAGCGGAGAACACGGGCTTTGTTGACGTGGAGAATCCCAGCACCGGCGAGATATTGGCGAAGAATCCGCTTTCGACGGTAGCGGAAGTAACTCGCGCCATCGACTCCGCCGCGGAGGCCTATAAAACATGGGGCAAGACGCCTGTTGCCCGCAGGGTCGCGCCGCTGTACAAACTTGCGGAGCTGCTCCGGGTCAACGAAGACAAGATTGCCCGCGTGCTGTCCGAGGAGATGGGCAAGAGTATTCCCGACGCCAAGGCGGAAATGAAACGCGTATTTGAAAACGTCGAAGTCGCCTGCGGCATGCCGGTGCTTCAGCAGGGCGATAAACTTATCGGATCGTCCTTTGGGATTGACGGCGAGGTAATTAACCTGCCCATTGGCGTTTTCGCTATGATAGCGCCTTTCAATTTTCCAGCTATGTGTCCGTTCTGGTTCCTGCCATATGCAATCGCGACGGGCAACTGTTTTATACTGAAGGCTTCCAAGCAGGTGCCTTTGACGATGCAGCTTATAACTGAATATATAGATCAGATCGGCCTGCCCCCGGGCGTGTTTAGCCTGGTGAATGGCAATAGAGTCGTGGCTGACACTTTCATGGAAAGCGACAAAATCAAGGGCGTCTCGTTGGTTGGTTCGACGGGAGTTTGCAAGCAGGTTGCGGAGAAATGCGCCAAAACCAACAAACGATTCCAGGCCATGGGCGGAGCGAAGAATCACCTCGTGGCTATGCCCGACGCCAAGGTCGACGACGTCATCCGCAACATGGTTTCCTCGTGCTACGGCTGTGCCGGTCAGCGATGCATGGCCAGCTCTGCTATCGTCGCGGTCGGCGATGAAATGTACAAGACCATCTGCGAAAAATTCGTCGCGGCTTCTAAAGATGTTATCGTTGCCAACCCGCTCGATCCAAAGATAGCTGACGAGCAGATGGTATGCGGCCCGGTTATTTCCGCTGGCGCCAAGAAGTTTATTGTCGGCATGATCGACAAAGGCGTGGAAGAGGGTGCGACACTGGCACTTGATGGCCGC
>QNCB01000307.1 GCA_003644335.1 Planctomycetota bacterium
ACCCCCGAGGACCCTGATGTTGTTGACGATATCGCCCACCTTGGCAGCGGCAACTTGGTTACTGTAAACGACACGGAGTTCACGCTAAACGCCAGTGAACTGATCGATGTGGCGGATTTCGTGATTGGAACCGGTCGGGGATTCATGGAAGCAGCCTCGCGTGGAAAAGTGCTTCTGACCCCGCTGGCCAATAGTCCGTTTCCGTTGTTGATCACCAAGGATACTTTTCCGGCGGTCTTCGCTACCAACTTCTCGCCGCGCAATCAAATCGAAAATCTGGATGTGGAGGCAAATGTCGGAAGAATTATCCGGGTGTTCGAGGATGACGACTACCGTGCCGAATTGGCCAATTTATCCTCACGACTCTTCAACGACTATTTCAATGTGGACAATGTGGTTGAGCGTTACAGGAAATTGTTTGGCACAATACGCTACAGAAGCCGCTTTCGGTTCCTGAACCTATTGTATGGCCTCTATGTATTGAAATCTCGTTCACCATACTGGATACCGTCCGGCCGCTCAAAATGATCTAACGAGGGACAGCATGAACCATCCTGAGTTCGAGTTTGCATATATTGACTACCCGCTGGCGCCGCATACCTACTACAAGATCGGCGGACCGGCAAATGTGGCCCTGTTGCCGCGCACGGATGACGAGGCAAGGCAAGCGTACGCGTGGATGATGGAGCAACCACTTCCACGACTGGTTATCGGCGGTGGGTCGAATTTACTCATTCATGACTCTGGATTTCCCGGGATCGTGTTGTTTACAACATTGCTTCGAAGATTCGATGAACTGGGGGGTGGACGCTACCGAGTCGCTGCCGGATTGGTTTTGAGCGAAATGGTGCGAGAAGTGATGTTGCCCAACAACTATGGCGGCGTTGGCGGGCTGGTGGGAATTCCCGGAACGGTGGGAGGGGCTATCTTTATGAATGCTGGGACATCGAACGGAAGCACCTGCAAATTGCTGGAATCTGTTGATGTCTTGAAGCCATCGATGCTCGACCGCGTAGCGATTACAGAAGACCATTATGGTTATCGTAGTCAGACCTTTTGTACGCCGGACGATGTGATTCTCAACGGCGTATTCCATTTCACGCAGGCGTCGGAAGACCAGCAGGCCATATACGACCACTATCAGAAGCGACGGATGGAAAAACTGCCTCAGGGTCGTTGCTGCGGGAGCGTCTTCAAGAACCCGCCCGAAGAGCATGCAGGGCGTTTGATTGAGGCCTGTGGCCTTAAGGGAACGCGGAAGGGTGGGGCCGTCATCAGTCCAAGACACGCCAATTTTATTATGAACGAGAACAATGCCAGTTGTGAAGATGTGTTGTATCTCATTCGCTTGGTGGAACAGACAGTGAGGGCAGATCGCGGGATTGAGTTGGAAAGAGAGGTCCGTATCATTGCATGAGATAGAGACCAAAGCTCCTTTTCATTTAGAAGCAGTTCAAGGTCCTGTACATATACTCATCGGTGGCGACATGAGTGTCGCTGAAACAAAAGCGATTCTTTCCGAGAATGGACTAGAAATTGTAAAATATATCATCTGTGTGTGTTCCCCGCGTCTGAAAAGCACATGTTGCCCCCCTTATTCTGCGGTATATTGATGGAGTTCTGGAGATACATATTGACAACTTCCAACCTGGAGCTAAGAAAGAAAGACAATGTTTGAAATAGAGATTAAGAAAGGGGAATGTTTTGAATTTGGCAAGAATTGGCAATCCTTCCTTTTCCATGTTTACAAACCTATACTTAAAGGGCTTATCTCTTTTGTGCCCGGGACGGGGTTCCTGTTTCTGCAGCGGTCTCAGAACTCCGATAGTGCTCGCTACTGCTATTCGGTCTGGCTGAGGCATCTTGTGCAGGCCAATCAACATGGGCTCCTGGCCAGCCCGCCTGATGTGGTCGCGGAACTTGGGCTTGGAGATTCGCTTGGCACGGGCATAGCTGCTCTTATTTCAGGCTGCGGGGAATATCGCGCGTTCGACGCTGTCCGCTATGCAAGCCCGGAAGTCAACCTGCAAGTATTCGACGAGCTGGTGCCTCTTTTTCAACAGCAGGCAGACATACCGGACGAGACCGAATTTCCCAAGACCGGGCCAAGGCTTGAGTCTTACGCGTTTCCAGCTGAAATACTAGCCCCGGATAGACTCAAGGCTGCTCTTGAGCCGAGTCGCCTGGAGAAAATTCGCAATGCAATTGCAAGCCTGGCCACCCAGGGCGAGCAGTCCGAATTGATATCCTAGGTCGCGCCATGGTCTACGATGGACAGCCTGCAGGAGTCGAGCGTTGACATGATCTTCTCCCAAGCGGTAATGGAACATGTGGAAGACCTGGAGGCCAGCTACCACGCCATGTTCAAATGGCTAAGGCCCGGCGGGTTTATCTCGCACCAAATAGATTTCAAGTGCCACAATACCGCGAGTAAATGGAATGGACACTGGGCATATTCCAAGTTCTTGTGGGCGTGCGTCAAGGGTAGCCGGGCGTTCTTTATTAACCGAGCAACGCTTTCGACGCATTTGGGTTTGATAAAAAACAACGGCTTCGAGATTGTTCACACTTGCACAAGGCAAGGCGAAGGCGGAATTGCCCGCGAGGAATTATCCAAAAACTTCTCCGCCATTTCCGACGAAGATTTCACCACCAGCGGAGTTTTTCTACAGGCAAAAAAGAGCTAGACGCCGACTGTATTACAGCTCGGCCACAGGTAGTCCCGATGATTGATAAACTATTTTTTGTTGTCCTTATCTTGAACGCGACAGGGCTTTTCCGCTTCATCGCGCCGCAGGTTGGCGTGTCGATCGGGCAGGTTAGCCTTGTGCTGCTCGTGCTGAATATTTTTTACCTGGTAGCCAAGATCAGATATTCGAAGCCTCTTTTTCTCCGAGTGGGCATGGGAGGTTGGCTGTTTGTCCTGCTGCTCTGGCCACTCCTTACTCTTCTGTACGCTCCCTCATTTGATGTCCGCGAAATTGGCCTGCTTCTGTATTATTTCTCACTGTTCTTTGGCAGCGTGGTTTACACCGTATCCAATGGCCTGGGGGCTATGCGTCGGGTGATGTTCGTCAGCTTGATTGTTACCATCGTTGGGATGCCATTAAGCATGATGGCGCCGCAATACTTCGAAGCGGTTGGCGCCCT
>QNCB01000308.1 GCA_003644335.1 Planctomycetota bacterium
GCACAATTCGGGCCTGACAAAATTTGACAAGTGAATAATACGCGTTTGGTGGGTATAACGCGGCCAATGGATTGATTTGAGCACTGAGCCTGTTGCACAATTACCCAAGATTTTCATAAGTCCCTTATTTGTGTGGAACCAATCGACGCAAAATAAGGACTTATGTTAATTGGCTGGAATTATGCAACAGCCTCGAGAACGAGATTTTTGAGTCACCTCTCTTACGCGGCTATCGAATCCAATGGTTGGATTCGAGAATTATTGTGCAACAGGCCCAAGAAAAAGAAAAACATGGACGGGACGTCCGCGCTACGCATGGGCAAGATGCCCGTGCTACTGCTTGGCTTGGGTTATTGCTTGGAGCATCGCTCGGGCTTTGTCCAGCGTTTCGACGTATTCGCCCTGGGCGGTCGAGTCTGCTACGATGCCTCCGCCGACCTGCACCATCGCTCTGCTGCCCGTGCAGATAGCGGTGCGAATAACGATGTTCCACTCAGCCTGGCCAGCTACGCCGACGATGCCGATGCAGCCTGTGTACACACCGCGAGCGACAGGCTCGATTTCGTCGATGATTTCCATCGCGCGGATTTTCGGCGCGCCGGTTATCGACCCGCCCGGGAACGTCGCCCGCAACAAGTCCGCCTGGCCCAGGCCCTCCAGCAGGTCGCCCTCGACCGTGCCAACGAGGTGAAATACCGTCGGATGGCTTTCCAGGCTGACCGGGTCCGTCACGCGAACCGAGCCGAACTTGCACACCCGCCCGAGGTCGTTGCGGAGCAGGTCGATTATCATCGCAAGCTCGGCGTTGTCCTTTTCGCTGGCAAGCAGTTCAGCCCCCGCTGCCCGGTCAGCTGCAGGCTCGCCGCTGCGCCGAGCCGTGCCCTTGATAGGCCTGGTTACCACGTGGCCATCCCGACATCGCAAAAAAAGTTCCGGCGAGCTGCACAGCACCGCGCAACTCTCACCGCCAGTCTCGAACGCCAGGTAGGCTGAGTACCAAGCTGGGTTGACTCGCCGCAGTTGTCGATAAATTTCCAAAGGCTCGGGGCAGGGGTCTACCTCAAACCGCTGTGAGAGATTCACCTGGAAAATATCGCCTGCTGCTATGTAGTCGATGCACCGGGCGATGGCTTGGCGATATTCATCGGGCGAAAAATTCGACCCGGGCAGCTTGGCCTCGCGGGCTGGCGCGCTGGGCGGGGTTGGCGTCTTGGTTTGGGCGTGGCTATCCGCTTTCGCGATCGCTAGAATTTCTCGCAGCCTGGCTCCAGCTTGGTTTGGCGGGCTTGGCTCGTCGAAGACCAACTCGACGATGTGCCAACTCCGCTCGAGAGTGTCAAACAGGGCGATAGCGTCGTAGAAGCCCAGCCTGAGGTCAGCTAGCGGCGTGTCTCGCTGGGCTTGACTTGGCAGGGTCTCGACGGTGCGGGCGATCTCATAGCCTACGTAACCTATCCAGCCCGGCAGATACGCGGGCCTGGGCTGGGCGACAGGCTTGTCGCATAGCGAGATACATTCAAAGGCCTGATTCAGCAAGGCCCAGAGAGTTTCGTTATCCTCAGCTAGACAGCGGTTGGCCTGGTCGTAAGCCTTGCCCCCGCGAACTTCCAAAACTTCCCGCGGGTTGCAAGCTGCGATGCTAAATCGGCCTAGCGATTCGTGCGAAGCTGAAGAGTCCAACAGCACCGGCGAAGCCAGGCCTGCAAGATGCTCCAACAAAGCCGTAGGCTCGTCAGGCCCACTCACACGCGCAACGCGCAGGCTGGCTCGGATTTTCCCACACCGCCAATTCATAAAAGCCTAGTTGCCTACCGCCCAGGATTGTATTTGTTGTTTCGTGCATTCCCTGGCGACCTTGGCTGCAGCTTTGGTGAGTTCGTCGTCGCTTGCATCAGCCCGGGCGAGGTGTTTTTCCAGCACTTCCATATCGCCAGCTTGGCCCTTGGCGGTGAACTTCAAAACGCCCAGAGCGAGTATGCCCTCAAGCTGCCAGGTACGGTCGGCGTCGTTGTCGATGATGTTGAAAATGTCGCCCGGATTGGCTTTGGCTGCCCAGACGACGCGGAATTTCTCAGCGAACTTTTTGCCAGCCTGGGCTATCGTAGCCGCCTGCTGCCCAGCTGCGGCGGCTTTGTCTTTGTCGCCCTTTTTGCGATAGCAGACCGCAAGCCTTTCGCAGGCGCGCGACTGAATATCCATGCCCGCAAGCACGATATCAGCCCGGCGTCGTTCGTTCATCATCTGCCAACCCAGCACAAACTCGCTGGTCGCAGCTGCGATAGCTTGGCCGATTTTGCCTTCGCGGTACTTGTGCACGCACAGGCCATCCAAGGCGTCGGCGAGGTTTTGCAAGTCGTCCCTGCCGTCAGCCTGGGCGGTTACCTTCAGTTGTTTTGGCGTGTAGACGAAGGTGAAGAGCATGTCCTTCTTCAAGCTGCCGGGGGCGATAAGTTTCAGCAGCTTCTCGAACTTGTCCAGCTGATACGCTCGCAGCAGGCCTTGCTCGCGGTCGACCAGGTCGCAACCCTCGCGGAACTCCTCAGCGTTTTCGCGGTAATACGCGACAGCCTTTGCATAGTCGTCCCCCGCGTTGCCCGAAGCTGAGGGCGTATAGCCTACGATAGCTTCGATATCCCCGCCGGGCGAGACAAGCTCCATCGCGCCGGATTTCGTGGTAGCTTCGCTGGGCTTGGTAGCAGAGGGCACGAGCACTCTGACAAGCACAAAAGTAATCAACGCCCCAGCCAGGCCCGTCGCGATAATCCATCCAAGTTTGTTACCCATATTCAGCTCCCTGTTCAAAAAAAGTGGCTATGCAATTTGTTGGTTAGTTGATTAGTTGACTAGTTGACTAGTTGGTGGAACTATCTTCAATTTTTTGGATTGTTTCTTCGATAAAATCGAAATCATCGGAGGTCATATTAATTGAATCGTAATATTGAAGAGCTTCTGGGTTTGCCACATACTCTACTTTACCATGATGGTTTTCGACTATCTCTGCAAGAGTATTTATGTCTGTATCGAAGAACTCTTTTCTCAAATTAACTCTATTAACTCTTTGCTTGTGTAGCGATTTGTGAATTGCATTTTCCAATGCCGGAGCATCGTCACAAGAAATCATCATATGCACATCATATGGAAATGGAA
>QNCB01000309.1 GCA_003644335.1 Planctomycetota bacterium
CAAGCCACAGCAGCGAGGACATCCAAGCCACCTGCACCGCCGCAGCCCAAGCCCTGGCTGCAGCAAGGGAAGTAATGTAAACGCCGCACCTTGGCCGATAACATGTTAGAAGCAATATCGAATATCGAAATCCGAATTTTCAAAACGATAGGCTAGGGAATCGGCACGTTTTGAAAATTGGGATTTTGAACATTAGTATTTGGTAACCGTTCACGGTCTTTCAATAAATTTTGAAGAGTTGCGACGAAATGAAAGTGTATGTTGCTTCTCGGCCTGAAAGGCCAGGCTGACTTAGCCCTTCGGGCTGAAAAAAACAGCGTGAACGGTTACAGTATTTGTTTAGAATTTAGATATTAGATATTCGAATTTGCTATTAACATGAAGGGAACGCAATGAGCCAACGAATGGACTCTACGGAATTTGCCTCAGCGGTGAAGACGCTCAAACGGGCGAGGAGCTTTTTTTCTCTGTTGGTCGCCCTTGCTTTGCTGGTACAGCTTGGCGGGTTTGTGATGCTTTACTTTTTCCGCGAGACGATCAACGTCGACGCCTTGGCTTCGTTTCAACAATCGCTCGAAGCTGGCAAGGTCGTGTGGAACTGGCACAACGTCATGTTCTGGGCTGTCAATATGTCCAAGCTGCTGGCCCTGTTCAGCGGGTGCATGGTCGTGGCGATACTGGCGATAACCAACCTCGTCGTCATCGTCGGTGGCGGCAAGGGAGCCAGGCTGTTCATCACCGCGTCGCTCTGGTCGCTGCTGCTCCTGCTGCTGGTAAGCCCATGGCAGGACATTCTCCGCGGCGGGCTTTTGCGCGGAGCACTGTACAATCTGGACACGCTGCGAACCTGGATAGCGGAGATGCCCGGGCCGAAATCCGGCGAGCTGAAGCTGGACTTCCATGCGGTTCGGTTCTTCGCGCAGTTTATGGGATACCCGATCATCTCGCTGCTGGTGCTGATAATGTCGCTGGTGCGGTTTGGTCAGGGTTACCGGCAAATCGTCGCTGCCAACAGGCTTGACAAACAACTGCCAGGCCAGGGGTCGTGAGTTTGAGAGCAAGCCCATGATGGCGGATCGTCGCAAAATTTCGTTTCTCTCGCGGCCTCCTCTTGTCTGGGCGTTGCTACTGTTGATTGTCGCCTTGCAAGTTGGCTGCGTGCCAGACTCCAACGGCGATACGGGCACCGGGCCAAGAGCCAAGCTGCCGGACATTCCCCCGCTAGGCGGACGCCAAGCCTCCGCGGTTCGCATCCCATATGTCATTCGAATTCAGATGGGCACTATCCAAGTGCCAGCTGGGCTTATCAGTTCCTCGGAAGAGTTGTGGAGCTATCTCGACGAGGAGCCAGTCTCGATGCAGTCGGTGGTGCTAGGCTTAAATGGCTTGCGCGTAGGCCTGGGCAGGGCGTCCGCATGGGGCGACGTCGAGCGGATTCTCAAAAAAATGACCGCTCAGGTTTACACGACCAGCACGATCCAAACCTTCAGCGGCAAGCCCGTGCAGGTGGCTGTCAAAGCCAATCAGCCCGCTCAGACGGTGTGTGTTTTTCGTCAGGACATGACACTCTGGGGGGCAGACTACCCGCCGGGCGACAATATCCTTGCTATCTCCTGCACGCTCGACGAGGATGACCGCACCAGGCTGATTCTCTCAGCTGTGCCGCAAATTCGCACGACCAAACGGTTCACGCGATACGTCCGCAAGCATGGCCAAGCCCAGGCGGTAACCATGCCGAAACTCTATTCGTTCCAGGATATGCGATTCCAACTACCCCTCCGCAGCGGCGAGTTCCTCGTCATAGGCCCAGGCATCGAGTCGCGCAGACTCACCAGCCTGGCCCATCGATTCCTCACAAAAACCATCGCCGGCATAGAACACGAAACCGTCCTGATCCTCCGCCCGCAAATTTATCGGATCAACTACGAGGAATGAAAAATCCCCAAGGCCCAAGTACCCGATGACCATTGAAAAACCAATTCCCAATAAAGAGTCCACCGATTTCACGGATTAAAAAGGGATTGCACGGATTTTTTTTGTGTCGGGTGGCTCGCCACCCAGCCGTAGATTATGCAGCTTTTGTTTTTTCGACATTCGGAATTCGTTATTGATTCCTCATTCGGATTTCGAAATTCGTCATTGAGGATTTGGGCTTCAATGGGCATTTGGGAATTGGACATTTGGTACTTAGTCCCTTGCCGTGGTTACCCGTCAGGCTTGAAGAGGGGCGGCGTGCAGCTCGATGCCAAGTGCCTGGGTTACTTTAAGAATAGTATCGAACCCCGGCGAGCGTTCGCCTGAGAGGGCTTTGTACAGGCTCTCTCGCGACAGGCCTGCGTCTCGCGCCACTTGCGACATGCCTTTAGCCCGAGCAATATCGCCGAGCGCTTTGGCTATGAATGGCGCGTCGCCGTTAGACTCCTCAATACAGGCTTCCAGATAGGCAGCCATCTCTTCGGGCGTCCGAAGATGCTCGGCAATGTCGTATCGCGTTGTAGTTGTCTTGCTCATCGTTCTTCTCCTACAGGTTACGCGCGAGACGCAACGCCGTTTTGATGTTTCGGCTTTGGGTACGCTTGTCTCCACCAGCCAACAGTATGACCAGCGAGCGTCCCCGTTTTTTGAAATAGACTCGGTATCCCGGGCCACAGTCAATTCGCAATTCCGACACCCCTTCTCCCACAGGCTTGGCGTCTCCCGTATGCCCAACAGCAAGGCGTTCGATTCTCGCCTGGATACGGGCACGGGCACGGATGTCGCGCAGGCGGTCAATCCACTTGGAAAAAGTCGATGTTTTGCGAATCTCAATCATCCCCCGCATTGTAGCCTGAAGGCTACGCGCAGTCAACACCTGAATTGAGTCCGTAGGTCATGCAACTTGTTGCATGGCAAAAAGAAAAAAGCATGGGCGAGACGCCCAAGCCACATGGCTACCCCGCAAACAGCCGCGGTGTAGCCATGCCACCCAACCGTAGATTATGCAGCTTTTGTTTTTTCGACATTCGGAATTCGTTATTGATTCCTCATTCGGATTTCGAAATTCGTCATTGAGGATTGGGGCTTCAATGGTTATTGGGTGTTTGAGAATTGGGTACTTGGACAGTGGGTATTTTACAGCTTATCGTTTGCGTTTGCCCTTG
>QNCB01000310.1 GCA_003644335.1 Planctomycetota bacterium
GCCCGTCAGCAGGTCGAGTTTGCCCACAGCCTGGACACGCTGCGGGAGTTGCCCGCGATTACCAAAGATGGCCACGAGATTATCATCCGCGGCAATATCGAGTTTCCCGAAGAAGTCCACACCGTCCGCAGCAAGGGTGGCAAGGGCGTGGGGCTGTATCGCACGGAATTCCTGTTCCTCAGCTCAGACACCGAGCCTTCAGAAGAAGACCATTACCGAGCCTATCGGCAGGTCATCAAAGACTGCCCCAACGAAACCATTACCATCCGAACGCTCGACCTGGGAGCGGACAAATACACGCAAAGCCGGGCACGAAACCCCGAACGAAACCCGTTCCTGGGCTGTCGATCCATCCGCTTCTGCCTCGAGCTGCAAAACCTCCCACTGTTCAAAAGGCAGATTCGCGCCATCCTCCGAGCCAGCGTGGACGCCGATGTGCAAATGCTTTTCCCGCTGGTCTCGACCCTGCGGGAACTCCGCCAAGCCAAGAGCATCGTGCGAGACGTAGCGGAGGATTTGGAAGAAGAAGATATCCCGCACAAGCCAGACATCCCCATCGGCGTGATGATCGAAGTGCCAGCCGCTGCCCTCCAGGCTGACGCCTTCGCAAAAGAGGTCGACTTTTTCTCCATTGGCACCAACGACCTGGTGCAGTATACCCTGGCGGTAGACCGTGGCAACGAAAGAGTAGCCTCGCTGTTCACCGCGGCACACCCAGCTGTGCTGCGACTCATCCGCGAGGTCGTCCGCACCGGACAACAACACGATATACCAGTCTGCCTTTGCGGCGAGATAGCTGCCAACCCGGAGTTCACACTGCTACTGCTGGGACTGGGCATAAGATGCTTCTCTTGCGCGCCCATGGCCATTCCCGAAGTAAAAAAAATCATCCGGTCAATCACAATCCAACAATCACTGGAAGTAGCCCGGCAAGTAAGCAAATTCGACACAGACAGCGAAATAACGAGCTACTTAAGAGCAGCAACCAGAAAAATTATGCCAGAACATTACGCGGAATAGGGGAAGTAGGCAATAGGCAAACAGGCAAACAGGAGTCCACGGATTACACTGATTTTAAGAAGATTACACGGATTTTTTTAATCAAAAATCCTTTCGCGTATTTCGCGATTTTCGCAGTGCCTTTTGTTTCTTTCTTTTGTTTTTACTTTTACTGATTACTGAAAACTGATAACTAACTACTTAAAAATACGATTGGCTATTGAGGGCGACCTGAGATTTCTCTCGCATCATGACACGATGCGGGCGATCGAGCGGGCTGCAAGCCGGGCTGAATTGCCGCTTCATTATTCGCAGGGTTTTAACCCGCGGGCTGTGTATTCGCTTATCTGTCCCCGCCCCGTAGGTGTCGCTACGCTGGACGACTGCCTGGTGCTCGCACTGGACGGCAGTATCGACACTGCGGACAGCCTGGCCAGGCTGAATCGCAACTGCCCAGACGGCATGAGATTCACCCAGGCTACTGTGCTGGAAGGCGCAAAAACCCTCCACCCAAAGCGGGTTACCTACGAGATGGCCCTGTCGCCAAGCCAGGTTACAAGCCTGACCCAGCGGCTCGACCAGCTCCACAGCCAGGACGCCTGGCTGGTATCTCGACGGGCCAAGCCCCGCCGAGGCAGAGGCAAAGGGCCAGGCCAACAACCCCCCGCCAGCCGAGATGTGGACATAAAACCAATGTTGGCCAAGTTGGAAATAGTAGACAACGACAAGCTGCGATTCGTATGCGAAGCGCACAACGAAGCCTGGGCCAGGCCCGGCGAAGCCCTGGCCCTGCTGGACATGACAGGCCCGGAACAACTGGCCAAGCTAACAAGAACACGCCTGGAAACCGACCAGGCCGAGCAGACAAAAACAGCGAACCACGGATAAACACTGATAACCACGGATTATTGTAAAAGAACAAAAACAGCAAAACACGAATGACAAAAAAATGGATCCCCGCCTTCGCGGGAATGACAGAAAAACATAAAAAATTCAGACTGCCCAAACGATGGGCTAGTCCAACTATAAAATTTAGGAAAATTATATGAGCAAACAAATGTTGATCAACACGGTCGAGGGGCACGAATGCCGCATCGCGATTTTAGACGCGGGCCGACTCGAAGAACTTTACACCGAACGAGCCAGCAGCGCCAGCCAGGTCGGCAACATCTACAAAGGCAAGGTCACGAATATCGAGCCTTCGATACAAGCTGCATTTATCGACTTCGGCGACGCTAAAAATGGCTTCCTGCATATCTCGGACCTGCACCCGAAGTTCTTCCCAAAATCTTCCAAAACCACCGAGCAGGTCGGCAGGCGGTCTTCGCATCGCAGCAGGCCTCCCATCCAGGAATGTCTCAAGCGAGGCCAGGAGATCGTCGTGCAAATGATCAAGCAGGGCATCGGCACCAAAGGCCCCGCCATGACGACGTACCTGTCTATCCCGGGCAGGCTGCTGGTTACCATGCCCGGCATGACGCACGTTGGCATTAGCCGAAAAATCGAGGACGAAGAAGTCCGCTCGCACCTCCGAGGCATACTGGACCAGCTGGAAATTCCCAAGGACATGGGCGTCATCGTACGCACCGCCGGCGTGGACAGAACCAAACGCGACATGCAGCGAGACCTGTCATACCTAGCCAGGCTGTGGAAATCCATCGACAAGCGGATCGAAAAAGCGTCCGCACCCTGCGAAATATATCAAGAGTCCAACCTGGTACTGCGAACGCTCCGCGACATCTACAACTCCGACATCGACCGAATTATATGCGACAGCGAGTCGGTTACCTTAGGGGTAAAAGAGTTTCTCGACGTAGCTGTGCCGCGGGCCAAATGCAAGCTGGAACTATACTCAGGCCGAAAGGGACTGTTCGAGGAATTCAACGTCGAAGACGAAATCCGGAAAATACACTCCCGCCAAGTCGAGCTGGAAAAAGGAGGCTCGCTCGTCATCGACCAGACCGAAGCTCTGGTAGCTATCGACGTGAACTCCGGCAACTTCCGGGCACACAACAACCCCGAGCAAAACGCACTCAAGCTGAACCTGATAGCAGCGGAGGAAGTAGCCCGGCAACTCCACCTGCGCGATATGGGCGGCGTTATCGTTATCGACTTCATCGACATGCGCGACGATAAA
>QNCB01000311.1 GCA_003644335.1 Planctomycetota bacterium
AGGGTAATCAAAAGCAACATGGTAACCGATGGCGGCGTGCAACAGCTCAGCTATAAGTCCCCCAGCGCCACGGGCAAGTCGAAAGCTACCGCCAAAATCGTGGGCCAAAAAGAAGGCTGTGTAATCGTGCAGGTACAGTGCGACTGCGGCAGGGAGATTCAACTAAAGTGCACACAACCAGAATAACAGCAAATTCGAAATCCGAATATCCAATATCGAAACAAATTCGAATATCGAAATTCAAAATTCAAAACAAATACGAAATATTAATATCGAAATCTGAAATCCGAAATAAATCTTATGCTGCAAAACACGGTTAAATCTGTGCAAAACAATAGTTACGAAAAGCTATGAAAAAATATCACACACATAGGAGTTTGACGATGAAAACCACAAAACGAATTTTGGCACTCGTATTAGCCGCGACATTCACCCTGGCTGCGATTGGTTGCGAGGGCCTGTTCACAGCCAGGCAAGCTACGCCACAGCAAGACCGATCAGCCCTGGCTGATCGCATTAGAAACACCGCCATCGTGGGCGACGAGAGCAACGCAGGCCGAGGTGCTACCGAAGCTGCTATCGAGTGGGCGGATAAATACGCCAAAGCTGCACAGGAGCTGCTCTTCGCCAATAAGCGTTTGGCTGAAGTGCAAGCTGAGAAGAAAAAACTCAACACCGATATCACGAAGCTCAAAGCTGAGCTGAAGTCCTACCAGGCTGAGCTAGCTGACGCAAACGCAATGCTCGGTGAGATGAAAAAAGACCTCAAAGAATGGCAGAACAATGTCCTGGGCTATCGTAAGCAGATGATGTCCGCCCAGAGCGCTCAGTTGGCCGCGTTGCAAAAAATACTCGAATTGCTCGGTGGCGAGGTCGCGGCTTCGGATATCCAACCCGACGAGCCGACCCGCAAAACGCAGTAGCTCCCTATCTATATAAGGATGACATCGTGAAAAACTATCGCAACATTTTCAAAGCAACGCTGTTGGCAGGGGTGGCTGTTCTGTTGGCGGGCTGTTCAGCCGCCCCCCCAGCTGACATCTCCAGCTATGTGGACCCGGAAATTCACAACGTCTCGCGAGTGGTGTTCGTGGAGATAGCTGACCAGGCGGGCTACCCGGACATTGCGACCCGCATGACGCGAAGCCTAGCCCAGGCTATGACTGAGGATGGCGTTTTCCGAGTGGACGTCCTGCAGGCGAACAACCCCGAGCTGCGGTACCTGGACATGGACAAACGCGAGCCATTGACGCTGCGGGAACTCCAAGTTATACGAAAAACCCTGCGATGCGACGCGATTATGTTCGGCAAGATGGTCTGCTACAAACAATATCCGTCCGTGCGTATGGGCTTGTATCTCAGGCTTATCAATCTGAAAGACGGCAAGTTAATCTGGGCGGTGGACGACGTGTGGGACACTACCGACCGGGCGACCGCCAAGCGGATAAAGAACTTTTATTTCGACTATATGCGAGACACCTACGATCCAGCCAAGGGCGAAATGGGCTTGATGAGCACGGATGGTTTTCAGAAATTTGTATCCTACGAAATCCTCTGTACCATGGACTCCAGCCAACAGTCCGCTGCCAGGCCAAAGTTCAAATTCAGCAGACCCGTGCGAAGGCTAGGCCGACACGAAAAAAAGACAGTGAAAAATATCCTAGCCGATTTTTAACAGCTACTCGCGCAGAAAAAAAGAACCACGAATAGACACGGATTTTTTTTGAAAAGAAAAAGAATGGATTCCCGCTTGCGCGGGAATGACAAAGACAAGGAAAAGGCAAAAGAAAAACTACGAAACACGCGAAAGAACGCGAAAACGGTTTTTTGCTTTTACTGATTACTGACAACTGATTACTTTTTACATTCGTGTCATTCGTGTTAATTTTTTGTTTTGCTGTTTTCGCTTTTACTGATAACTGATAACTTTTTAAAAAAAAATGAAAATAACCTTTAAGGATTTGCCGAAGATGTCGACAATCAGACTGTAGGCGATAATAGCGTCAGGAGTACACCAAAGTGCGAATAGATGGACAAATCGGATATGAGTATCCCAAGCCGCTCGGCGGCGAGGAGAAGCCCTCCAGGTCGAAGCTACCAGGCCCGGAACAGGCGGCTACGCAGGGCTCCGGCAAGGGCGAGCAACTCGCTCCGGGCCAACGTTCGCTTATTCAGGCTGCACTGGCTGTGGAAGATGTCGATACAGCTGCGGTCGCTGAAGCTAAGGAACTGCTGGAATCAGGCCAACTCGACACGCCAGAAGCTGCCAGGCGGGCAGCGAAAAATATGATCGAGCGAGGCCTGTGAGATAAAAACATAAAAGTTCACCATGAATCGCATGAAGAGCACGAAGTTGTTTTTGTTTCAAAAAATCTTCAAGTCCTTCATGGTGCAACCTGTTTCAGTGTGTTTCGTGGATAAAATATAAACAACGCAGCGGACAGCGCGTTTTGTAATGTGTATATCACATACAATCCCAGGCCTGGCCCTGGTCGGTCCTTTTCGATGGACAATAAAACAATTCAACTCTCCTTGGCCCGGTTTTAGAGTTCCGGGCCTCTCGGACAATTCGCAAAATCGGTGCCATCTGCCAATCGAAGCAGATCCTGCATCGCGAGACGACACACGGTCTTGAGCATCTGTCAACAATGCCGCAACCACAGATGGACATTGAAAACACTTCGCTCGAAGTCTGCGTAGCCATCTCACTCCTGAAAACCCAGTCTTGTTTTACTCGGGGCTTACGTGTCGTAAGCCCAGGTGCGAATCTCTGATTCGAACCCAGGAGTTTGGCAGGCGGCGTGCGTCTGCGAAGGTAATCTTTATGTTAGGAGAGAAATATGTTAGCAATCAAGAACAACCTGATGGCACAAGGCGCAGCTCGTAACCTGGGTATCAGTTACAACAAGCTGGCTGCGTCAGTACAAAGACTCTCGTCCGGTCTGCGTATCAACAGTTCGAAGGACGACGCGGCAGGTTTGGCTGTCCGCGAACTTATCCGGGCGGACGTAGCTGCTCTGAACCAGGGAACTCGAAACGCCAACGACGGCGTCTCGATGCTTCAGACGGCTGAGGGTGCCCTGGGCGAGGTCGATGCGATTCTTATTCGTATGCGGGAGCTGGCGGAGCAGGCCA
>QNCB01000312.1 GCA_003644335.1 Planctomycetota bacterium
TCATAAAAGTATCGCAATGAAGCCAGTGTCTTTGGCGCGGCCTGTATCTCATCCAGAAACAGCAATGTCTTACCGACAACGATTCGCTGTTTATATTGAGTTTCCAGCTAGGCTATCGCTTCAACCTAGCGGTTAACAGGCAGTCGCTCTACGGTTCGTGGGCTTCTCGCGGAATCACCGTAACCTCTTATAGACAATGAGCCAAGCGTTGGCGGCAAAGCCAAGGGAATTCTTTGCATTCATTGCATTTATTTCACCCCGCTTCATCCCATTGCACCCCATTGCATGTAATTACGCGCGCCGTGTGCACGCCAAAAACACCCAGCCAAGGGCTATTACTCCCGAAAAAGAGTAGCCTACTCTCGATGTTTTTCGCTACAAAACGCGACGACTTCGGACAAGCGATTTCGGCTAGGTCAGGCTGCGTTTCTCAGGGCTTACAGGTTTCATCCACGCGTCATGCAGCTTCGCGGTAGTAGCTCTTCAGCAGCCCGCCAAGACGCTCGCGACACAAGACTGGGCCGTCCTGCGGTGGTGGGGCGGTTGGCTCATTGATTCGCCGATTGCCGATGCCCTGATGAGGCCGATCGGTATTGTAATGCTCAACATATTCGCTGACCACATGCCGGAGATGTCGCTCGCCAAACAGGATCATCTTATTCAAACACTCTTGCTTGATATTTCGTACCCACGACTCGGCATAGGCATTCAAATTTGGAGAGCGTCTGGGCATTTTCAGACAGCGGACGCCGGTAGCTTTGAGTGTCTGGTGGAATTTCTTCGTGAACAGCGGATCGCGGTCATGGATCAGGAATCGCTTGTCCTTGAGAAAACCATCCTGAGCGTCGGTGAGATTTCGAGCCCATTGTAGCATTTGCGGCTCAGCTGGAGCATGGTGAATACCGGCAATCTTGACCTTCCGGCTGGAGACCTCGATCACGAAGAATACCATGAATCGTGTCAGGCCAGTCTTTGTCCAAGCCTCGACCGTAAAAAAGTCACATGCCGCGATGCTATCCCAGTGGCTGGCCATGAAGGTCTTCCACGAGGTCTTTCGCTTCGGGTCGGGATCGTCCAGTAGGCCATGATCTTTCATCACGCGACGGACGGTCTGCCAGTGGACATCATAGCCCAGGCTGCGGAGCTCGCCGTTGATTCGGCCATATCCCCACGATGGGTTATCCCTGGCCATCCGCAGCACCAAGTCGCGGATCATGTTCTGTTTGGTCGGTAACGGACCCGGTCGCCGCTTGCCGCTGCCGTCATACTTGCGTGCCACGAGCCAGCGATGCCACTTCAGCAGTGTGTCCGGGCTAAAGAGCGTGCCGACTTCTCGCAGCATATCACGAGGTAGGCGCACAGCAGCCGTTGCTAATCGACGCTTCTGTGAAACATTGAGGAGGATGCGTTTATGGCCAAGCTTCTCCCGCAAAATGCGGTTCTCCACCTTGAGATAAGCTATCGCGTCCTGCTGCTGCCGGTTCATCCAGCCGGCAATGGCCACTAACATGAATTGCCATGGTGTCCAGATCATAAGGCTGGGGATTGTAGTGGCAAACTCGAAGCAAAGCCAGATATGGTTTATATCAAGTTCAAATGGCCATGCCGCGATGTTTCGCCCGTAGGTGGTTTTGTTCAAACCCGCTCATATATGGGCAGCAGGGGGGGGACGAGGCTTTTGACAAAATAACTCGGCCAGGCATCGAGCAGGTCGTGCGTGAGGTACTTCTTGGCTTGGCCCCTTGTCCACGGCTTGACGTATGCGGGCAGCATCACAGACTTGTTACGATCGGCAGCAAGAAGAGCCTTCCGCCTGCCAGCCATGTATGTTCCCTTCTGCTGGCTGCAAAATTTGGCCATGAACTGATTCAACGTGATCGGTTCGTTGGGGACATGATTCCAGAGGGCTTTCGCAATTATTCCGAATTTTTCAGGCGTGCCACCATTGGCGGGGGGTGGCGAACCTTCCTTTTTGATGAGGGATTTACGCTTGGATATTTTTCTCTCAACCGATTTTGGCTTAGCCTTTTGGCCGCTTGGCTTGTCTTTGATGCCAAGCACCTTCTTGATCACGCGGTCCAGCGTTCGGCCTGCGGTGGGAAAAGGCCTGCCGATGAAATCCGTCGCCCCTTTGATGTGCAGATTCTTGGCCAGCCGCATCATCTCAACCGTGTGGCCTGTGTCCTCGGCCTGGCAGGACGACATGACAATTACGGGCGGACGATCGCCGCTCTTCTCCTGGCCGAGCCGCTCCAGGAAGTTCTCCGTGTTTTGAATTCGTGGCCGACCGGTGCGCGTCCGAGCGGGGATTTCAAGATCGAGCAGGATGTAGGAATAATCGCCAGCCTGTACTCGCTTCATCGCATCGGATTGGCTATGGGTAGCATCGAACTTGTGGCCGAGGGAATCGAGGATATCAACGATTGTCTCGACGGTCTCCGAGTCATGTTCTACGATAAGAGCTGTGTGTTTCATCCTTGAGGCTCCCGCTTCTGTACGAGCAAAGCGGTGCCCAGAATGGTGCTCAACATGGAAGAGCCCCACGAGGCCACCGCATCATCCGTGATGCTTTATTGACGCGAACGGCTGGCAGCCATCCCTGACGCCGCCAGGTGCGTTCTACCACAGCCCGCCCGAACTGACAAGGGGCTAACCACGCTCGCCGGAGCCAAAATTCAACTTACGAAAACCGGAGCCGCGGGAAGACGCTATCAACAAAAGAGATAGCACCCGCCAGCTGCCCGTAAGTTTTTTTAAACAAATTGGGCCTGCTTTCAATTGGCTGATTGTGATTGGCGTTTTTAGTAATGCCTGGTCATGTTTTGGATTTCATCTCGCAGGTCGTTGGCTAGGGTTTTGGGGCTGACGATTCGGGCGTGTTTGCCGAAGCCTAGTAGCCAGCGTTTGAACTCGACTGTGCTACCAAGGTTAAATGTTGCGACGACTTTTGGACCCTTGCCGCAGCTATCACCTTTGCCCTTGCCCTCGGCCTTACCCTCGGCCTTACCCTTGGCCTGGCCCTTGCCATTATCCTTCAAAATCTTTTGGCTTGGGTGCCACTGAATCTCGCGAAGATTTGTCGCCGCCCAGCCTGTGAACTCGGCTCGTATCTTCTGTTTTTTGTCGGCTCGGAA
>QNCB01000313.1 GCA_003644335.1 Planctomycetota bacterium
AAGCGAAACCTCGGCATGGATCATTTTGAGATCCGCAGCTGGCGTGGAATTCACCGGCATCTGTATGTCAGCCAGTTGAGCAGGTTCGTCACGCCGCCTGCGCCTCGGTCGCCGCACAATCTTTATCGCCGCCGGCGCGGAAGATAATATACCGACAAGCCGCCCGCCGGATTACATATTATCAGAAACGGAATCGACAAGCCCGCGAGAGCCACACGAAACGAACTCTTCACCGTCTGCAAGAACTGGGCATCGAAGCCGATCAATTAACCTCGTGTATCCCGGATAAATTACGACTACTTCGCGCTGTAGTATTAGCGACCTGCCGAGACACTCGACAAACCATAGCAGCCAATCTGTAATATCCATGTCGCCCTTTTAGGGCTTCTCAAGCACATCATAGTGGTCCCGTTACTCAGCTTCAATTTGCCAGGACATGCTGTAGAAGCGTTGAGGTGTACCGTCAACCCGGGCCAGGGCCATGTCCGCTGGCCCGGGCGATGCGGCCATTGCCATCTTCAAACGGATGTATCGTAACAAACCAGAAATGGGCCAAGGCAGCTTTGATAACGGGGTCCGTTTCGGGCTTGGGAATTCGTCATTGATTCGTCATTCGGACTTCAAAATTCGTCATTAAGTCCTTCTTATCTGGTTGCCTGAAAAAAACCTCAAACTTTTGATTCTCTTACTTAATCGCTGTGTTTTTCTTGCCGAATATAGGGGTGTGAACCAAGTTGTGCGTTCGGCCCGGCGTGGAGGCGCTTGGGCATAGCCGTGGACGCTATATAGAAAAGGTGGATATTTGTGAGCATACTTCTGGAGGCGATGGGACGCGGTCTGGACTGCGATCTCAGGGAGATACTTAGGCCGTTTTATTGGCAGGGACACCAGGACAACACAGAGCTTTCCCAGGGAGACACTTGCGATTATGGCGGCCCAACGCCTAGCGAGTCGAGCTTTCTTGCTGGGCTGGAGCATTGGCGAGAGGGTCGTTGCGACCAGGCGCGGGAGTTGTTTTCGCGTTCATGTGGCCACGATCATCACAACGTCGCTGCCCGGGCAGCCCTGGCGGCGGTGCTGGGGGAACAGGGTCTCACCGCCAATGCTTTGGAGCAATTGCGGGTGCTGGACCGCAGCGATGCCGAGCAGCCCGCGGTGCAGCTGGCGATGGGATACTGCTACGAAAAACTCGCCAATCCAACCGCAGCTACGGTGCACTTCCGCCGAGCTTCTTCGCTGGACGAGACGCTTGTATCAGCCCGGTTTCGCCTGGGGGCCATTGCTATACAGGCTGATAAAATGGACGAAGCTATCGACCAGTACACCCACATCTGCCACGCTATTCCGGAAGACACCTGGCTACGTTCGACGCTGGCGAACCTGCAATTCCGAGCTGGTCAATACGACCAGGCGGTGGAGACTTTTCAGACCGTCCTGGCGATGGAGCCTGAAAACTGGGCACTGGAGGACGAGCGGGTTACCGCACTGGTCGCCGCGGGGAACCTGCGCGAAGCTATTAAACTCACGCGGGATTCGATCGAGGAGCAAGGGCCTTTCGCGGACCTTCACGTCAGGATAGCGAACCTTTACAGCATGGCTGGCGACGACGATCTGGCGGTGAAAAACTTCCACGAAGCGTTGGACATTCAGCCTGGCTATGTCGAGGCGCTGGCGAAGTTGGCGGTGCATCACACCGCGTTTGGACGATGGGAAGAAGCTGCCGAAGCCTTTGGCCTGGCTGGAGCCCAGCAGGAAAAACTGTTGGCTAACTATCTCGGGCTTGGTGTTGCTCAGGCATCAGCTGGTAGGGCCAGCCAGGCTGCCGGCAGCTTCGACCAGGCGGTAGCTTGCGAGCCTGACTGCACCAGGCTGCACGTTCAGATGATCAAGCTGCACTGGAAAATCACGGTCGCGGATGAGTTTCTCCAGCGGGTCGAGACCGGTGAGCATACGTCCGGGCCTGTCCTGCCGGAAGACAGGCTACAGTCCGAACTGCAATGTCATGCCGAGTGGGTAGACCGCCAGGGCGATCGGGCTGACGCTCGGTTCCACTATGGCGTGCTGCTGCGGTCGCTTGGGCGGTTCGAGGAGGCAACTCGTCAATTCGCCCAGGCTGTGCGATATCACAAAACCCATCTGCCATCGCAACTCAAGCTGGGCGTGGTCTTGCACGAACAGGGTAAGGACAAAGCAGCTGCCAACGTATTCCTCCGCATAATGCAGCCTGGCCAAGCCCAGATAGACTTCCATTATCGCCTGGGCGTAGCATATACCCAAGCTGACCTGCTGGAGAAGTTGACAGAGGAAATGCAAGCTAACCAACCCGAGTTTCCACACAAGCCCGAAGTACAGCAGACCCTGGCAATGTCCTTAGAAACGCTAGGTCTACTAGACCGAGGAGCAAAAACCTGGCGAGCACTAAACCAAGCCCATCAGGTAGCGAGATGATAGGCAAGTAGGGAATAGGAGTTTTGGGTGGCGTGGCTACACCGTGGCTGTATGCGGGGTAGCCACGGGGACTACCTCGGCAACAGACGCTTCGATAATCGGCGGGTCCACAGCCAGCGTATCGGTTCCGAAGGCTTCTACATGAAAGTGCAGTGCGGACTTGAGGTCCGCGACCGCAGCTTTGTACGGATCACTTTGGCCGACCACAACCCCTTTGATTCCGAGTGGGTAAGCTACGTATGTGTCAGGGTGCCGCTCAACTATAATTTTCATAGGTTTCATTTGCGTCAAACCTCCACTAAAGCTATCAACGATGGTACCACGGCGATGGGGTGAGTGGCCTTTTTTCTGGCGGAGTTGAACAATTTATCTATGCGAAAGTTGCCCTGGGCTGATATGTTTCGCCTTTTCAGGGCTGCTTCGATGGGCAATCCTTAACCCAGGGGGCGGGTGGTGTGGTTGCGGTATTTGCAGCCACGATATCGGGCTTGTTCGTGAAACAGCCGAAATCCGAAATCTGCAATCCGAAATAAATTTCACACGTTCTGCCAGTGTTCTGTGTAGGCCGCGGGTTTTTCCGCCTTGGCGATGACAGCCAGCGATACGCAGGTGGCGCCAGCTTGGAGCAGCGTTCTGGCGCATTCGTTGGCAGTGGCGCCGGTGGTGGTTACGTCGTCCACCAAC
>QNCB01000314.1 GCA_003644335.1 Planctomycetota bacterium
AGCGATATCGTGGTCGCAAAACACCGAACTATGACACCCGATCTTTTGCCTGTTCCCTACTTGCCTACTTGCCTGTTCCCTGATACTATTGTTTCTAAGACATGTGGCCCATCGGCAAAAAAAATATACCTCAGCGTCGGCTTGAAATTCGCCGAAGCGCCCCTGTGGCGCCTTCGTGGTTTGTGCGCATATTTCGCAAACCCGGTGCGGCTGGCTCTCTTGCAATCGCGATGATATTTTTTATCCTCGCGGCAGCTATGAGCATTTGGCCCGCTGACCCGCTGCCGTATCGGACTGGGCAGTATGTCTCATGGGACATCACCGCGCGGGAAGATTTTCGGGTGCTCTCCGTGCCGCTGTTGGAGGAAACCGCTCGCCTGGCGCGCAGCTCGACGCCGGCAACGTTTAGGCTGAACAAATCCGCGCTGGAGGAGATTATAGCTGGGCTTGAAAAAATGCCCGCCAAGCTCCAGGCTGCCAAGACCATCGACAAAGTCCCGCCGCTATTGCTGAAAGAGCTTGGTCTGGAGGTCCCCAAAAAAACCGACCCGACGCCTGCTGCGAAACCCGACGCCAAGCCCAATGTAAAACCCGACACAAAACCAGGCAAAAAAAACCCCGCCAAGACAAAGCCCCAGCCCAGGCAAAAAACCCCGCCCACGAAAAGTCAACAGGCATACGCGGCCTGGGTCGCCCTGGCTGAGCCTGACGCCCGGGCGGGCCTGGCCAAGGCGTTGGGCAAGCTGCGGGAGAAATTGACGCGGTATTATATTGTCCGTGCGGATCAGGCCGCCCGGCAGCAGGGCAGAACCGCCCGTCATGTCGTGCTCGTCGGAGCCAGCGGCAAGTCTCAGGTGCAAAAGGTCGTCAACCTCATTGGGCAGGACGAAACACAAAGGCTAGGCGACCTTGCCCGCGAGGCTTCTGCCCATTTCGACCCCGCAATCAGGTCTGGCGTCGGGAGCTATATCCTGGCCAAGCTGTCCAGTCAGCCTATGTATCTCTACGACGCTACGAAAAGCGAGTCTGACAAAAAAATCTCCGTCCAGTCGATTCTAAAAACTCCGCCCGACAGTTGTTACAAACATTATCAGCGAGGGCAGATACTCGCCCGCAGTTCCGACAGCCCCACTCTTGCCAAGGAAGAAGCAGCTGGGCTTAGCGAAGCGGAGCTGGAGCTGCTCTTGGCGGAGCACGCCAACCACCTGCTCGTCGAGGGTCAGACCCATCCGCTGAGGAAGTGGCTACGCCTTTCTTTCCGCGGGCTGCTGGTGCTGCTGCTGATAGGTATGCTGTGCACTTATATAGTCTGCTACGCTCCGCATATTATCGAGGACAATATCCGCGGGCTCAAGCTCGCCGCGATGCTGCTGGTGATGTTGGCTATCGTCCGGGGCATGGAGCTTCTGCCCAACATAAACCCGCACGCATCGGTGGTAGCGGTGTGCATAGCGGGGGTGATATTGACCGTCAGCTACGACCAGCGGTTCGCCCTGGCGGTAGGTTCGGTGCTTGCCGCGATGGTCGTGCTGCAAATCCGGGGAGACCTGGCCTTGCTGGCGGTGCTGCTGGCTGGGCTTATGAGCATGGTTTTTCAGGTTCGCGAAATCCGCAACCGCAGCAAATTGCTGGTCGTATCGTTGATAACCGCGGCTGTGGTTTTCGTGGTGAACCTGGCCATGGCAACCCAGGCGGGGGTGCTCTGGCGGTTCTCGCTGGGCGACTGTCTCTGGTCTGCTGCGGGAGCTTTGCTGGCGGGGCTGTTGGTGCAGGGTTTGCTCCCAGCCATCGAGCACATCTTTGGCGTAGCGACGGGCAGCACGCTGCTGGAATGGTGCGACGCGTCCAAGCCCCTGCTCAAGCGACTTGCGATGGAGTCGCCCGGAACGTACAACCACTCGCTGCAGCTGGGAGCCATGTGCGGAGCCGCTGCGGAGACCATCGGCGCGCGAGGCTTGCTTGCCCGGGTCGGAGCCTACTATCACGACATCGGCAAGATAAACAAGCCCGAGTATTTTACCGAAAACCAGGCTGGCGAGAACAAACACGAAAAACTCAACCCAGCTATGAGCGTGCTGATTATCCTGGGCCATGTCAAAGACGGGCTTGAGCTGGCTCGGAAATACAACCTGCCCGTCGCCCTGTGGGAGTTTATCGGCACGCATCATGGCACGACGCTGGTGCAGTATTTTTATCACACCGCAACGCAACAAAGCGAGACGGACAAAGCTCCAGCTCCGGACGAAAGTCAGTTCCGCTACCCAGGCCCGAAGCCCCACTCGAAGGAAGCTGCTATCCTCATGCTTGCCGACGCGGCGGAGTCTTCCATCCGGGCGATGTCCGAGCCTACGCCAACGCGGATTGCGGCGCAGGTTCACGCTGTGGTAACATCTCGGCTGGAAGATGGCCAATTTGACGATTGCGAATTGACGCTCCGGGAAGTGCACCAGATAGAGGATTCGCTCGTCAAGAGCCTGTGCGGCATGTATCACGGACGAATCGCATACCCCAGCCAGGACAAGGAAAACGCCAACAAAAAACAAAACGGCGAAGCCAACCATCACGACGCCACCTAACACGCGGGGGAAGTTATTTCGGATTTTTGATTTCGGATTGTGTCCCGAACAGCCCCAATCCGAAATCTAAAATCCGAAATTGCCCCGTCTCCCGCCCCACCTCTCACCTCTTGCCGCCTTTTTTTGGTTATTGCGTTTTTGGCCTCTGTGCGGTAAGGTACCAAATCTTTGATAGAACGATATCTTACCACGACTATACAATCAGGAGAAACTTACAAGATGGCTAAATATAAAGCACTGGATCGAAAACTCATAAAGTTGGCCAAGCAGGTGGTGCGGATGTGCAGCGAAGCTGGCACGGGGCACCCTTCCAGCTCGTTGTCGCTGGCTCATATCGTAACAGCCCTGATGTATCGCCAGATGCGATACGACCCGAAAAACCCCTGGAATGCGGGTTCGGACAGGCTGATTCTATCCGAAGGCCATGCCGTGCCGATTATTTACGCTGCCTACTGCGACCTGGGGGGCATTGTGGGTTTCCCCGAGCAGGCGTCCCAGCTGCGGTTCAACGACGCCGTGAGCTTGCGGGCAGCTGACAGCGTAT
>QNCB01000315.1 GCA_003644335.1 Planctomycetota bacterium
CTTTGATTTTTTTCTCAACATTGATGACCTGCGCAATTGCCGCAGTATGTGAATTTTCCGTTCCTATAACACCTATTATCATTTTTCTTTCCCTTTTAATAATTATTAGTTGCGTCTTTGCATTCCATGGTACAACTATCAGTAGTATTTCTTAATCACTCTTCATCTTTACCAAATTTCTCGACATCAGCCAGTGAGACATGTCCTTCCACGCGGCCGTCATCAAGCGGGTTGTCCACACGTTTGGCGAGGTCTTTAAACAACTGCCGGATGTCGCGGATTCCGCCCCAGGTGAACCAGATCGAGGTGATGACTCCAATGATCGGAGTGATCACGAGGTAGGAGATAAACCAGTACTTTGACCAGTACGGTATTGTCCACGGGGTGATGCTGTTCCATATCAGGACCAGCAGAAAGAGCATCCCGAACTGATAAACCAGGGTGTAGAGAAAAACTCCAATGGAGATGGCTTTGTCGCCCTTTGTATAATCAGGGGTGATTCCGATCAGTTTGCCCCACATCGACCTCAATGTCCACGGCGATCGTACCTCCGCAACCCCGTCGATATTATACTTGCCGCGGTGCAGCAGGCGATCGAGATTATAAGGCTTGCGGTAGGTCAACAGCGACCCGGCCACATAGGCGATTGTTCCCAGTACCATCGCGATAAAGTATATTTCCATGCTGTTAATCGGGCATTTGACCGGATTCATCTCCCATACAATATAAGGGTTCAACGGCCCGCTGACCTTGGTCAGAAACGCCCCGATTGGTTCTACCCAGCCGTGATTCTCCAGGAACGGATAGACCGTTGCGGCCCAGCCGCGCTGGATGAAGATCGCCGCCGTGGCCGTGCCGGAGCCGAATATCAGGGCGCAGTACGCCCCGACCGTGTTGCCGAAGCGGCTGTAAAGACCAAATACCATAATCGGTCCCGCACCGCCCAGCCAGATGGCCATCAGGATAAACAGGAACATCTGAATATAGTCCATCTGGACCAGCAGCAGCGCCATGCAGAAGAAAAACAGCGCCACACCGACCGTCAGCCACTTGACCAGCCGGATGTGCTGTTTGGGCGTCATCTCTTTCTTTTGGAACGGAATGATAAGATCCTGGACAATGGCCGACGAGGCGTTGAAAATTCGCGAGTCATCAGTGGTAATCATCAGCAGAATGCCAATCAGAAAGAATGCGCCAAGAACGCCGATCGGCAGCATCCGGCTGAAACTCGCCGGCAGCATCATCTGGCTGTAAACCGTACTGAAACGCTGGAAGATTTCATTGCCCTCCGGCGTATCGCCGACACCCTTCTTCACGGCATCGAGATAGACCGTGTCCAGATTCTCTTTCTGGCTCATCGGCTTATCGACACCGATAACATGCACCTGCGGCGGAATGGCCGCGATGTTTTCTTTGACAGCCGCCAGTTGAGACTTATCCTTGACCACATCGTCGACTATTTTGACCGAAAATTCCTGACGGATTTCGTGCGCCTTTGATGAAAAATCTGCGTGGTTAAGTCCGGTTACCACGGCCATGCCGATCAGAATACACATCAGTGAAGAAAATCCATACCGCCATACGCCAAGAATACCCGCCATTTTCTGCTCGTGCGGCGTGCGTCCGGAAGTGCTGGTATCATTGCCGATCCACGCTCCGCGGTTATAAACCCCGCCGATAATCGCTATCGCGATAAATACGATGTTGAAATCCCGCAGATTGAAGATATCAAACGGATTGAGAAAACTCTCACCCTCTACCCGGTCGGCAAGAACCGGAACGATATGATCGCCCCAGGAGAAGGTGTACACGATATAGCCCACAATAATAATAAAGACCGGATAGCAGAACAGCCCCTGAATCGCGTCGGTGATACATAATGCGATTCTTCCGCCCGGCAGGATCACCGCCAGTGCCACCAGCAGAACCGCCCCGATCAACAGTGGATAGGTCGGAATGGATATTCCCAGAAGCATGATGTTATGCGGGATGCCGAGGAAATATATAAAGAACATAGCGGAAACCGCCGGGCCGATCGAGTTGGTGAGCATTTCCGAAAGAATACGCAGGAATGATGCGACAATACGGAAATTACGGCTGTATCGCATCTCCAGAAACTGGCCGTTGCTCAGTGCCTTGGTCTGTCGGAAACGGTATGTAATATACCCCGACAGTGCCACGAATATCCCGACAAAAATCCAGCCAAGCGACCAGAACCCTACCGCAAAACCGCTGCGCCGAGCCTGCTCGACCAGCGCCACCAGACTGATAAGCCCCAGCCCGGCGGTCATATCTCCGACCGTTAGAACATAGCGCCCGGCCAGCCGTCCGGCGGCCAGATAATCCACCACGCCATGAATATATTTCCGACTGTGAAACGCGATCCACAAAACAAATGCCACCGGCACAATGACGATCAACCAATCCATCCAATGCATAATTCAAATCCTTTCATTAGGTCAGTTATCAAATCTATGACGAAGGTGTCCCTATTGTACAAAAAATTACCTCTGTTAACAACCAATGGCAGATTATCTATCTTTATAAAACAGCATCGACTCAGTCAACTACTGGCCAAGTCGATTTTCTATTTCACTGTAGCCGCAGTCTGGACACCTGTCATATCTATCGTCTGGCGTAAAATCGGGTAAAAATACATCTCCGCATTTGCCACACTTGATTGCCCAAAAAGCGGTTTTCTGGCGGCATTGGCTGCAATGAAAAGCAAATATATCAAACCCTCTTGGGTCGCCGTCTTTTTTGATTTGCTTATCAAGTTTCCTGCGGTCGGTTTCATACGAAGCATTACAATCTTTGTTCGTGCAAATTACCCAAACAGCTTTGAATACCGACTCGTCAACTCCGCTCATATTTGTCATGAGCGTTATCAGGCCAGCCAGCACAAGACAAACCACAGCTACTATAAGTTTGAGTTGTTTTTTTCGCTTTTCGTCCATTTGCATTCATCTTTAATTCAGGTACCCAAACTGACCGATTTTCAGTAACCCAACCGCTGTGTTGTTGACTGATTGATTAGTTAACTGGTTAACTGGGAAAAGATTACAAGACAAATACGCCAAAGCTCCGTGCCCAGATAAAACCTGAAAAACAC
>QNCB01000316.1 GCA_003644335.1 Planctomycetota bacterium
AGTAACTCTTTCGTAATGTCCCTACAAGTGGCAAGGAGATTGTATGATGGATCGGTTGGCTAAGGCAGACCCCGAAATCGCGCGCCTGATAATGCAGGAGCACGAACGTCAGAACGAGACGCTGGAACTTATCGCGTCGGAGAATCATGTCTCGATACCCGTGCTGATGGCGCTGGGGTCGGTGCTTACCGATAAATACGCCGAGGGCTACCCAGCCCACCGCTGGTACTGTGGCTGCGACGAATGCGACAAGGTCGAACAAATCGCTATCGACCGGGCGAAAAGTCTCTTCCGTATGGACCACGCCAATGTTCAGCCTCACAGCGGCACGAACGCGAACCTGGCAGTCTACCTCGCTGCACTCCAGCCCGGCGATAAAATCATGGGCATGGACTTGGCCCATGGCGGGCACCTCTCGCACGGGCTTGGCATAAACCTATCCGGCAAAATATACAAAGCTACGCACTACGGCGTCGAGAAAGATACCGAAAGGCTGGACATGGACCACGTCCGCCAACTGGTGCTAAAGGAAAAGCCCCAGATGCTCGTCGTAGGAGCCTCAGCCTATCCTCGCAAACTGGACTTCGAAGCCTTCGGACAAATCGCCGCGGAGGCGGGCTGTCTGATGATGGCTGACGTTGCCCACATCGCTGGGCTTGTGGTTTCCGGGCAGCACCCCACGCCGGCACCGTATGCGGACTTTATAACCACCACCAACCACAAAACGCTCCGCGGGCCTCGCGGGGGTATCATACTTTGCAAGGCACAGTGGGCGAAAAAAATCGACCAGGCGATATTCCCCGGCATCCAGGGCGGGCCTTTGATGCACTCCATCGCAGCCAAGGCGGTTTCGTTCCTCGAGGCGATGAAGCCCGAGTTCAAAAACTACGCCGGCGCGATTATTAACAACGCCCGTGTTTTGGCGGACGAGATAACCACCCGAGGCTGGAGGCTGGTCTCCGGCGGCACGGACAACCACCTGATGCTCGTGGATATCCGCAGCAAAATGCCCGATATGACAGGCCACGAAGCTGCGGCGATGCTGAGCGAAGCTGGGATTATCTGCAACAAAAACGCCATCCCGTTCGACCCCAGACCGCCGATAAAAACTTCCGGCATCAGGCTGGGCACACCCGCGATAACAACCAGAGGCCTGGGCAGCGAACACATGACCCTCCTGGCTGACTGGATAGACAAAATCTTGACATCGGGCGGCAACCAGGACACCATAAAAAAAGCACAAAACTTCGTGCACGATATCTGCAAACAATTCCCCGTGCCTAACCATAACTTGTAAAACCGAAAAAAACTTGGCATTCCGAGTAGTCAGGAGTTTGGCCATGCGTGAAATTCATCGTATCCTTGACGCCAATTTCAATCGTGCCCGTGAGGCCCTGCGCGTAATAGAAGACTGTGGTCGATTCGTTCTCAACGACCCAGCCATTACCGCCATGGCCAAGCATTTTCGCAGCGACCTGAAAGACCTGCTCGACGAGCTGCCATACGACGAGCTGATAACCAGCCGGGACACGCCGGGAGATGTAGGCCGAGAGCTGTCCAGCCCCGGCGAGATAGACCGCCAAACCGTCCGCGACGTAGCTACCGCCGCCTGCAAACGCCTTACCGAGGCTCTGCGAACCATCGAGGAATACAGCAAGATTCTCGCGCCCAAGGTAGCTGAGTCTATCGAGCGGATGCGGTATGACGCCTATACGCTGGAGCAGCGGCTCACCAGCCGATTCCTGACAGCAGAGCGGTTCGCGGAGGTGAAACTATACGCGATGATCTCAGCCAGTCTCTGCCGCAACGCCTCGCTGCGGGAGGTCGCCCGGGGAGCTGTCGCGGGCGGAGCCGAGGCCTTGCAACTGCGCGAGAAGGACTCCCACGACGACGTTTTCCTTGCCATGGCTGCGGAACTTCGCGAACTTACCGACGAAACCGGCAAGCTGTTGATCATCAATGATAGGCCTGACATCGCAGCTATCGTCGGAGCCGACGGCGTGCACCTGGGCCAGAACGATCTGCCGATAAGCGAAGCCCGCAAACTCCTGCGCCCCGACGCTATCATAGGCCGAAGCACGCACTCCCTGGCCGAGGCCAAATCGGCTATCAACGAGGGGGCGGACTATATCGCCGTCGGGCCTATATTTGAAACTCGCACGAAGGATTACCCCACAGTAGGCCCGGAGCTGCTGAGCGAGATTATGGCGGAAGTGTCTCTGCCCGTCGTAGCGGTGGGGGGCATCACCTCTGCCAACGCTGGCCAGCTGGTCAGCCTGGGCGCCCGCTGCGTAGCGGTTTGCGGAGATATCTGCAACGCGACAAACCCCAAAGCTGCAACCCAAGCCCTGAGCAAACTCCTGCCATAACCTCCCGCAGCATGGACATCTCGCCCGTGTTTTTCTGTTTTGTTTTTTTTGTCATTCCCGCGAAGCTTGTTGGCGACTATTTGTTTTTCGTTTTTTCCGCCAAACCTTTCGCCCGGCGGGGTGTCTTATGGCGAGACTGGCGGACCTGGCAGGACTTGGCCTGCCTAAGCCTTGGAAAATCTCAAGAGGTAAAAAAATCGAAATAGTTGTCTGATTCGTTTGGCTGGGCTGTTGGCCTGTGCTATAATTACGGGACTATCGTTCGTATTGAAAAACAGGGAGTTCAACATGAAAAAGTTCGCAGCTATGTTCGTCATCGTCGCGTTTGCTCTGGCAGCTTGTCAATCCGTCGCCCGGGCCAAGGCTTCTGCCAGCCCGGCGGTGTCTCAGCAGGCTACCGTCGTGTCGGTTAACGGTGCCGCATCCTATCGCAACTTAGCCCAAAAGCCCAGCAAGTGGCAGGGGCTGAAGGTCGGCGACAAACTGGGCCAACTCTGCCTTGTCCGTACCGGGTTTGGCTCGACGGTCGAGCTGGAGTTCGCCGACCGTGGCAGATGGATTGACAAGCCCAGTTCGAAGTTCGGCATTCGGGAATATTCCCGCCAAGGCAAGCACGTCCGGGCCAGGCTTGGCCTGAAGTATGGCTACGTCAACGGCAATATCGACAGCTCCCGCGGCACGAACGATTTCCGCGTCAAAACCCCCGTAGCGACACTCGCAGCTACTGGCA
>QNCB01000317.1 GCA_003644335.1 Planctomycetota bacterium
AACGCAACGACGAGGCCGGCTCCTGACAACTTATAATGCCAAGAGGCTCTCGCAGGGTCGCAGAGTTCGCAGAGAAAAATAACCAAGTTTTTTCTCTGCGAACTCAGCGACTCTGCGAGATATAATCCTGACTCCTAAAAAATGACCAGTCCATACATCAATCGCAGGCATTTGGTTAGTTTCGCCAGCCGACGTTTGCCGCACATCTTTACGGATGTGTTGGTTATCGGAGCTGGAGCAGCGGGTCTCCGCGCTGCCATCGCTGCGGGGGAGCTGGGCCAGGTTATCGTCCTGGCCAAGGGCAAGGCGTTTGAGTCCAACACCTATCACGCCCAGGGAGGCCTGGCTGCGGTGATAGACCCTGTTGACGATGTGGCAAGTCATGTCGACGACACGCTCAAGACGGGCCTGGGCCTGTGCGACGAGCAGGTCGTTCGGCAGTGCATAAACGCCTCGCCAGAACACATTGCCCAGCTCCGCCGATGGGGCATGGCCTTCGACACCGAACCGGACGGCGGGGGCGGGGGCGAAAAGCTCCAGCTTGGCAGAGAGGGAGGCCACTCTGCCAACAGGATAGTTCACGCAGCTGGCGACGCGACCGGGCGGGTGCTCGAAGAAACTCTCCTGGCCAAGGCCCAGACCATGGCTGATGTGAAAATCTTCGAAGAGTGTTTCGCGCTGGACCTGCTAACCGAGCCAGCCCCCGGCGGCCCGGGCGCGCGGTGCATCGGCGCGCTGACGTATCACCCGCGGTTCGGCATGCAGATTATCCGAGCCAGGCGGGTTATCCTGGCCTCGGGCGGAGCGGGGATGCTCTGGCGAGAAACTTCCAACCCAGCGGTTGCGACCGCTGACGGAATAGCCCTGGCCTTTCGCGCTGGGGCGAAGTTGGCAGACCTGGAGCTAATGCAGTTTCACCCGACGACGCTGTATGTAGCCGGGGCTTCTCGCGCGCTTATCAGCGAAGCTGTCCGCGGCGAGGGTGCCCACCTGCTCGACCGCGATGGGGAGCGGTTCATGGCCAGCTATCACGAGATGGCTGAGCTGGCTCCGCGCGATGTCGTCAGCCAGGCTATTTTGGACAGGATCGTCAAGACCGGGGCGAACAAGGTTTTTCTGGATGTGCGACACATCGGAGCCGAGCGGTTCGCCAAGCGGTTCCCGTTTATCGACTCGCAGTGTCGAGCCTTCGACATCGACCCGGGGCGCGACCTCATCCCCGTCCACCCAGCTGCCCACTATATGATCGGCGGCGTAGCGGTGGACGCTGCGGGGCAGACCTCACTGCCAGGCTTGTGGGCCTGCGGCGAGGCTGCCTGCACGGGTTTGCACGGCGCCAACAGGCTGGCATCGAACAGCCTGACCGAGGCGCTGGTCTTTGGCCAGCGGGCGGGCCAACTGGCGGGGGAAGCTTTGGCTCGCAGCGACGACAAGTTCAGTGGCGGGCAGATCGACTGGACGGTCGAGCGGTCTACCCGCACCGAGTTGGACCTGGCTGACATTCGCAATTCGCTGCGAGCGATGATGTGGCGGAATGTGGGCATTGTCCGCGACGGGCAGCATCTGGGCGAGTCGATTGAGATAATAGATTTCTGGGGGCGGTATGTGCTGGACAAGGAATTTTTCAACGACCCGCGAGGCTGGGAGGTACAAAACATGCTAACCGCAGCCTGGCTGGTAGCGGAGCTAGCCAAGCGACGCACCGAAAGTCGAGGCGTACACTTCCGCAGCGACCACCCCAAAACCAACCCCGCCTGGTGCCGCCATCAAACCCTCCGCCGAGGCGAAAACGAACTGATTGTAGAGTAGAGTTCACCCGCGCGAAAATCTAACATGCCCTAACGGCCTAAAGGTTACCCAAGACCGCGATGAATATGCCCAGCAACGCCATGACAACCCCTGCAATAATCCCCCAGATAGCAATTTGGTTTCCTTTTACGGTTTGATGAACGGATTCTTGCTGAGTGGTCTGCTCGGAATCTCGTTGTCGGCGAATTTCATCGAGAGTCGGCGTAACTCTTTTCAGTCTACGGTAAATATTTCGCAATTTTTCCCAGTGAGGTTTGCATTCCTCATAAAATTCCTGACGCGAATCGTATTTCTCCACAGCTTTGTCAATCAGGTCGTGTGCATCATCAGCCTGATCCATAAAGCTGCCATATTCAGGAATCTGTTTTCGCAGCTCAGGGAGGGCGCCGAATATCTTATGAAACTCATTGAGATACCGCAGAATTCCCGATAACCCTGCATCGTATGAATCAAATATGGCTCGCTGAATATGCCGTTTGACTTTTTTTAAGTCCTCTTCATTCTGAACGGACTCATCCTGCGACAAAAAAATTTAATAAATGGCCTCCCGCATAACGGAGTTGATTTATCGAGGGAACGATAAGATCCCCTTGCCACTCCTCTACGACCTTCATAGCCGCTTCAGCTTTTCTGAACAAACTGTACAACTCCTCAAATTTCTCCCCGTGCAGGCCTCCCATGTTACACTGCTTTCTTTTTTGAGAAGCGTACCCCTCGCAGTTTTTCATGGCGGCGGTCTATATCCTCTTTCGTCAAATAACAGCCTCGACTCAGCGAAACATTGCCTTCGCTCAGACGGGCTACGATTCGTTTTACATCGACGGCAACAGGATCTTTTCGAGTATTCATGATTTAATCCTTTTGAACAATATCGCTTCATCTGCAAAATCGCATCAGCAATGGTATGTATGAAACTCAGCAAGCCGTTATAGCAAAATCGATTATAGGATAAAGAAAAAGCATGGGCGAGACGCCCACACTACGGTTTTCAGACTCCGCTGAATGCGGAGAAGCCGCCGTCTACTGGGACTACTATGCCGCTGACGAATTTCGACGCGTCGGAAATCAGCCAAATCAGCGTGCCTGCCAATTCGTCGGACTCGCCAAACCTGCCCATCGGTGTGTGGTCGATAATAGTCTTGCCTCGGTCGGTCAGGTCGCCTGCTTCGTCGGTCAGCAGGAAGCGGTTTTGGTCGGTCAAAAAGAACCCCGGCGCGATGGCGTTGACGCGGATGTTCGTCGAGTGGTTCTGACACATGTAGGTGC
>QNCB01000318.1 GCA_003644335.1 Planctomycetota bacterium
CGACATCTATTCAGACGCCGGATGCCATGGCTGCGCTGTTTGCAGCCATGTAATCGTAATCTTTCAAAAAGACTGTTCGTGTTCGATGTTTACATGCCTGCAAACAACGCAGGCGTGGCACCTGACTTATTTATACTGCCATTTCAGGGCGAATGTAACAACGATTACTTGAACCCAGGGCGTTGCCCTGGGCTAAGATATGCTAGTCCTTCGGACTGAAAAAAAGCGTGAACGGTTACCAGAAGTATCCCCGCGAGCCTTTCGGAAGTGGTCCACCCACACAGATGTATCCACCAGCACCACTAAGCTGTTCTCCGGCGGCGGGTGCGTTTGGCGCCAGGCTCGGATCCGCCCAGGGCAGCCAATCGCTGTGCACTGCATCGCGCGACCAGAGCTTCAAGCCCCATTCGCACCAGAGAGGTCTTCTCCTTCACCCCGGTAAGTTTGGATGCCGTCGCAAGAATGCCGTCATCGATATTGACTGTAGTTTTCATATGGCCAAGTATGTGCGATATGGATGTATTTGTCAAGCAGCCAACCACTCAGTCGCGGCGTTTTCGGATCAGTAGCCAGGTTGTGCGGGCGGGGCCTGATAGTATGTAGAATAGTACCGCTCCAGCCAGGACGATATACGGGCCTACCGTTACCGCCGCGAGGAATAATAGCAGCAGTTTCAGCAGATAGCCGAACGGTCGTCGGCCTCGGATGTACTGGTTCATCACATGCGGGTAGCGAAATCGCGACACCATCAGCAAGCCTGATACAAGCGTCAACACGGGCAGTGTAACGCTCATGCCGAGCATGAGATTTTCGTCGCTCAGCCAGGTCAGGTTTCGGCCCATCAGGCTGGTGAACATCAGCAGCACCGCCGCCAGGCCCGCAGCCGCTGCGGGGGTGGGCAGACCGCGGAAGTCCATGTGGGCAGCTTCGTCCTGCTCGGTCTCCACATTGAACCTCGCCAGGCGGAGCGTCGCGCAGGCTACATAAACCGCTGCGATACACCACACCGTCCGCTCGACCGGCAGATACATATCGAACTGCGACCGCAATATCGAAACCGCCGACCGCAGGGACAGCACAGCCGGGGCTACGCCAAAACTGATAATGTCGCACAGGCTGTCCAGCTGGGCGCCGAAGTCGCTCGTCGTCCGCGTCATCCGGGCCAGCCTGCCGTCGAGCATGTCGCAAAACATAGCTGCGAAAATCAGGCCCGCGGCGATTTTGAGATGGGCCAAGTTCCCCGCGTCAAGCTCAGCTCCCAGCCCGTCCTTGGCTGCGAAGTGAATCGCAGCGAAACCAGCCAAGCCATTGAGCAGCGTAAAGGCAGCCGGCAGCACCGCGGTACTGCGGAGAATCCTCGCCCGAACATTTTTTCGATGTCGCGTCATGAGTTACCTTATACCCCGCCGGGCCTATAAATACAAGACATGGAGGCTTGGGCAAGATGCCCAAGCCACGCAGCCTCTTGCCTCGCCCGGACAAACAGGCTATCATGGCTTTTTCGTTACATGGGCAAAATACTCCTGAAACAAAGGCGATAACCGATGAGCATGACGATAACCGAGAAAATCATGGCCCGCCACGCGGGGCGAGCGAGCGTGGCTCCGGGCGAAAATATCTGGTGCGACATAGACCTGCTGATGACACACGACGTCTGCGGCCCGGGGACCATCGGCGTGTTCGAGGAAAACTTCGGCCCCGACGCCAAAGTCTTCGACGCCGAGAAAGTCGTCATCATTCCCGACCATTATATCTTCACCGCCGACCCCAAAGCCCACCGCAATATCGCGATTCTGCGAGACTTCGCCAAGCGGCAGGGCCTGCGGTTTTTCTACGACGCGGACTTTATAGACACCGACGCAGCTGGCATACCCGCGCCGTATACCGACCCAGCCAGGACTGCCTACAAAGGCGTTTGTCATTCCGCCCTGCCGCAGAATGGCCACACCAGGCCGGGCGAAATTCTGCTCGGCACGGACAGCCACACCTGCACGCACGGAGCCTTCGGCGAGCTGGCGACGGGCATCGGCAATACTGACGCGGGGTTCGTTATGGGCACGGGCAAACTTTGGCTGAAGGTGCCCTCCACGCAGAAATTCGTGTTCCGCGGGCAGGTGCCGCCATACATCATGGCCAAGGATCTGATCCTGCACATCATCGGCGAGATAGGCTTTGACGGGGCGACCTACCAGGCGATGGAGTTTGCCGGCGAAGCTATCGAGAGCCTTTGCGTGGACGAGCGATGCACGATTTGCAACATGGCTATCGAGGCAGGCGGCAAGAACGGCATCATTGCCCCGGACGAAGTTACGCTGAAATACGTAGCTGACCGGGCCAGGCCAGACGCGCCGCAGTTCGAGCCAGCCTTCTCTGACGCCGATGCGAAATACGCAGCTGAGTATGAATTCGACGCCAGCAAAATCGAGCCGACCGTCGCCCAGCCTCACTGCCCCGACCGCCGAGCACTGGCGAGAGAGCTTGCCGACGTGAAGCTCGACCGGTCGTACATAGGCTCGTGCACGGGCGGCAAGACGGTGGACATGATAGCAGCAGCGACGGTCCTGGCTGGTCAGAAAACCGCCATCGACACCTACGTAGTCCCCGCCACCACGGAAGTGGACATGGACCTCGACCGCTGCAAGGTCGGCGATGCGACGCTGCGGGAAATCTTCACCGCCGCGGGCTGCAAGATAGGCCCAGCCAGCTGCGCTGCCTGCCTGGGAGGCCCGCAAGATACCTTTGGCCGAGCGAACGAACCGATAAATGTCATCGCCACCACGAACCGAAACTTCCCAGGCCGAATGGGCCATAAGGAAGCAGGCGTGTTCCTCGCAAGCCCCCTGACCGCCGCAGCCAGTGCGATCACGGGCCAAGTTACCGACCCGCGAGACTTCTACCCAGACAAATAGGCGATAGGAAAAAACAGCGCAACACAAATTGCACGAATGGTAACCGTTCACACTTTTTCAATAAATTTTATAGCCATCCCATGAATCAGTAGGTGAGATGGACAGCTCCGTAGGAGCGATATCTTTGTAGTAACGCGATTGCGTGATGTTTAGCTCCGTAGGAGC
>QNCB01000319.1 GCA_003644335.1 Planctomycetota bacterium
ATGCGCCGGATATCGAAGTGCGCGTCTTGCCGGGACCCTGGGAAGACGACAAGAAAACCGTACCTCATATATACCAGGTCGGCGAGACTGTTACGGTCAGCTGGGCGGTTACGGATATGAACCTCGCAAGGGACACGGTCAAGTTGAGCAACGCCTATGCCAGGTTCCCCAACAATCTAGTCTGGAGCGAATATCCCAAGCCTCTGCGAGCGACCTCGTCGATGAAGGTGAAAATACCGGCTGAGGCTGCCCATCAGGCGGGCCTGCGGTTCCGAATTATCGCCAAGGACAAAGCGGGCAATATAGGCCTGGGCATGACCGAGATTATGACCGTACACAACAATCAGCCTCCCAGGCCGCACCCCGCAGCCGAGCCTGCTGAGGAGCCCGCGGAAGAAGTCCCCGCGAAAAAACCCGCCGCTGACCCCGCAGAGGAAGTGCGTCGGCCCGGACTTCAAGTCAAGCCTGTCGCAAAGGCCCAGCCTCAACCCCGGCAGGCTTGTAAGCTCTCGCCGCCGATGCCTAGCGTTAGCGAAAAAAAAAACCGCACAGCAATAACTGAGCCAGGCGCCAAAAATATGGCGATGCTGTCCCGGGCCTTGGCTACGCCCGCAGATCCCGCGCCCCAGCCAAGCCCAGCAACACAGAAACCGCCCGTTGCTCAAGAGCCTACCCCGGAGATGTTGCTGCTAGCCTCAGCTATGGGAGACGAACTGACAGCTTCGGACCTGGACAGCGGCGAGCTAACCTCTTTGGCGGAAACCAGCGACCCCAAGCCCCCAACTGGACTTTTAGAGCCAGACCCGCCAGCGACCCCGCCAGCGGAAGATCCAACCCCGTCCGTAAAACCCATCCAGGTCAGGGTCAAGCCTACCCCTGCCAAAAGCGAAAAAATATCCCCAGCCCCAGCTAGACCCACAAAAGCGGACCTTCAGTTCCGTTCGGTAGCCCAGGCCAATCGCAACCGCCAGCGGTCGAGCGATACCCAGGCTACGGAAGCCGCGTCGGTGTTTGACGATGCCGAGCAACTGCTAGCCGAGGCTGTGCCGACACCGGCAAAAAAGCCCGCACCAAAACCTGTTGTAAAAACACCCGCGAAAAAAATCGCGACGCCAGCGCCCAAGCCTGCTGTCAAACCAGTTGCTCCGCCTGCTGTCAAGCCCAAGCCGAAACCAGTTGCGGTAAAGGTCGCCAAGGTCGTCAAGGCCACCCCCAAGCCTGTAGCTGTCAAGCCCGCAGCCAAGCCAGTTGCGGTAAAGGTCGCCAAGGTCGTCAAGGCCACCCCCAAGCCTGTAGCTGTCAAACCCGCAGCCAAGCCAGTTGCGCCAAAACTCGCTGCCATGCCGATTCAGCTCGAGTCGCTCAGGTCAACAGCCTCTGTGTCAGCCGCGGTAGCCCAGGGGCCAGCGCCCCGGGCTGCGGTTAAGCCCGTTCGCGCCAAGACCAGCCAGGCCAATCTGGACGACATCCCCGAACAGATCCAACTGGGTTGGCCAGGCCGACATATGACCCTTCGCAGCGGTGTGAGCAGGCTGCTTAGCTGGATGCCCCCAACAGCAGGCCGATATGACACAGTCGAGCTGCAGTTCAGTTCCACTGACGGAAAAAAGTGGGAGGTCGTTGCCAGCGGCGTCAAGCCAGGCCGAGTTATCACATGGACGGTGCCCGTGGTGAATTCCCAGGCCTGTCGGGTCAGGCTGATTGGTCTGGATGGCGGCGGCGAATCGTCCGTCCTGGCTACCAGCGAGGTTTTCCAGGTCGACACGGGCGTTTGGGAAACCGTCGATATGGGTGGCTTGAAGCAAGCTGACGACGGCAAGAAAATCAGCGAGAATTACACGAAACGTACTTCATGGTGAATTTTTGTGTAGCCATGAATGGTTACAAATTCAGATGGCCCGGAAAAAAACCTCACATATTCCCCCCGAGATGCCATCGTATCGGCGAGACCTCCACAAGCCTATCAATCAGCTGATGGTGATCGCTCCGCTGCTCGTGCTGTTCCAGGCTGGCTCAGCCCGGGCTGGCAGCGGGCTGCTCATGCCACAATATATGCGTCTGGCTCTGGAGTGTCTCGGCGCGCCGGGCCGTTGGCTTCCCCTGTTCACTATTATCGCGGTGTTGGTGTCGCAACACATTGTGCGGAAAGACCCGCTGCGGGTCAATGGCCTGGTTGTGGCGGGCATTCTAATCGAGTCAGCCTGGTGGACCCTGCCCCTGGTAGCAGCGGGTTGGATAACCAGCATCGCCCCTGCAGGGGCTTGGCAGCTAGGTGGAGCCAATGGCTGTGATGGAGCCTGGCTGCGGGCGGGCCTGGAAGCTATCGGTGCGGGCCTATATGAGGAGTTCCTGTTTCGCATGGTTTTTATCAGCGTCTTTACGATGCTGCTGTTTGACCTGCTGCGATGGAACAAAGACGCGATCATCGTCTCGGCGGTCATCCTCGGCGGGCTGATCTTCGCAGCGTTTCACTTCAGCCTCGCCCAGCTGACGGGCCAGTCGCCCCTGCCCTGGGGCAACGCGATTTTCCTGTCCGTCGCGGGGATGTGGTGGGGGGTGCTGTTTCTCTGGCGCGGTCTCGCCGTGGCAACGTGTAGCCATATCTGGTGGAACATGTTCGTCATCGCCTGGGGCCAATGAAAATGGCTATACCGTTGTTCCAGGTGGCATCGCCTGAGGATAACAATGATCTGCAAGATCGACGGGCGGCGTTTCTCGTGAACGCCGCGAATGAAGGATGTGGCTTTTCTATAAAGCAAATCTATGTCAGCATCTTGGAGCGAATAGGCCCATACGAAGCCATGCTTTTGGATAGCATTTACTCCGTTAAGTCAGCGGTCATAAAGAACGGAATTTGGACAAAGGGCCTGCCGGACAAAGTTCGTCTCGATACTGGTGTTGAAAATGGCCGGCAATGACCGACCCTGCTTCCTGTAGCGGCAACTATAGCGATATCGTGGTCGCAAAACACCGAACTATGACACCCGATCTTTTGCCTGTTCCCTACTTGCCTACTTGCCTGTTCCCTGATACTATTGTTTCTAAGACATGTGGCCCATCGGCAAAAAAA
>QNCB01000320.1 GCA_003644335.1 Planctomycetota bacterium
CTGGTCCTGCTCACCCGCGAGGATCCCCCTCTACCGCTGGCCCGGTTGCGGGCCAACAACCAACTGACCGAGATTCGGGCGGGGGACTTGCGCTTTACCAGCCCCGAAGCAGATCGTTTCCTGAACGAGGTGATGGAGCTTTCCCTTTCCCCGGCAGACATCGCCGTACTGGATGACAAGACCGAAGGCTGGATCGTCGGATTGCAGCTTGCCGGCCTGTCCGTCCGAGACCGGGCCGACCCGTCCAGCTTCATCGCCACCCTGAGCGGCAGCCACCGGCTCATTTTGAGCTACCTCACCGAGGAAGTGCTCAGCCGGCAGCCGGAGGATATCCAGAGTTTTCTGCTGCAAACTTCCGTCCTGGACAGGCTGAGCGGCGATCTGTGCAATGCGGTCACCGGACGTACAGACAGCCATTCTCTGCTGGAACGGTTGTTCAACGCCAACCTGTTTCTGATCCCTCTGGACGACGAGCAGCGGTGGTATCGCTATCATCATCTGTTTGCCGACTTGCTGCGCGAGCTTCAAAACACTCGTCAGAAAGACGAAACAGCCGAGCTTCACCAACGCGCCAGCCACTGGTATGCCCAGGCGGGTATGGCGAGCGATGCCATACGGCACGCTCTGGCCGCGGAAGACTATGCGCTGGCTGTGGACCTGCTCGAAAGTCACGCTATGGACATGATTATGCAGGGGTACGCCAAGACGGTGAATGGTTGGGTGCAGGCCATACCGGCAGAGTGGGCTTCGTCAAGCCCCAGGACCAACCTGGCCTTCGCCTGGATGCATTTGCTGCGCGGAACCTATGCTCAGGCATCCCCGTACCTGGAGCGGCTGCAGGCGGCCTTCCAGGAAGGTGAAGAAGGAGCTCCTTCCATCGAGGCCGAATGGCTGGTCATGCAGTCCTTGCTGCTGAACATGCAGGGCAAGGCGACGGAGAGCAAGGCCCTGGCTACCAAGGCGCTGGAAATCGCGCCGGAGCAAGATAGCCGCGTGCGGAGCCTGGCCTATTTTGCGCTGGCCGGCGCCAGCCAGTTAATGGAAGACTACCCACACGCCGTCGAGGCTTATCAGATGGCCGCTCAGCATGGCCGGGCGGCGGAAAGTCTCATCGCCGAAATGATGAGTACATCAGGCCTGGCCCTGATGGCTTTTGAGCACGGCCAGTTACATCTGGCTTTAGAGATTGCGGCCCCGGCAAGTGACCGGGTAGAACAGTCAGGTTCGCTGCCCCCAATTAGTACAGTCGTGTATGGTGTGCTCGGAGAGGTCTATTACCAATGGGTTCAGACCGAACAAGCGCGGCGCCACATTCTGCGCGCCCTTCAGTTGAGCACGCTGGGCGGCTACAAATCAGGTATGATTAATTGCCGGGTGCTCCTCTCGCGTCTGTCCCAATTGGAAGGGGATCTGGAGGCCGCCGCCCGTGAAATCCAGGAAGCCATAGACCAGTTGCAGGTGGATACCCCCGGTTATGTCCGGCAAGAAGCCGTTTCACAACAGGTGCGTGTCTACCTGGCCCGGAATCGTCCCGCCGCGGCCGAGATGGCGCTGCAAGGACAAGGGTTCTCATTCCGGGATCAATTCTCTTTTCCCGATCTCCCTCCCGACCAGAGCCTCTCCCATGCGAATGGGCTTCTGTATAGCAGCAGTCTGTGTGTTCTCCTGCACCAGGCTCGGGCCGGGCGTGACCTGACCGGCTTGAGGCAAGGGATCGAGTTGGCGAACCGCTTGATCGCCGGAGCGCTCCAGGGCCAGTACATAATCGTCGCGCTGGAAGCGCTTTTGCTTCGTGCCCAGGTGCACGCCGCGCTCGGGAACAGCCAGGCCAGCCAGGCAGATTATGCCCGCGCTTTGGAACTGGCCGAGCCGGAAGGGTTTATCGGCGTTTTCGTCGAACAAGGCCCGCCCGTGGCCGAGGCCCTGGCGAACCTGGTCGAGCAGCACCGGCTTGGCGCCGTTCAACCGGTCTACGTCGAGCATATCCTGGCCGCCTTTTCCCGATTGCGGCCGCCAGGCGCGGCGCGCGGCGAGCAGCCCGCTCCGAGTGCTCTGATCGAGCCGTTGACTGGCCGGGAACTGGATGTGCTGCGCTCAATGGCCGAGGGACTGAAATATAAAGAAATCGCCGCCAGGCTTTTCATCTCCCTGAACACGGTACGTTTCCACGTCAAGGCCATCTATGGCAAGCTCAACGTGAACAACCGCACGCAAGCCATCGAGGTGGCACGCCAACTCCGAATACTGTAATCCTGTCCGACGAAGAACTACATCTTTTTTGCGGCGCAGACTACATCTTTGTGTGGTCTGCGCCGCTTCATATTTTGGTAAGATAGGGTGGCTGTTGAAAGATTTTAGCCGGAAAGGAGAGAGAGAATGCAAGATATCTGTACCTACCAAATCGAGGTGCGGGGCCAGGTGGATGAGAACACCTTCAACGCAACAAGCCCGCTTCAGATAGCGGTGGTACGGATGGATACGGCGGCCACGCTGTTTACAATCTGCGCCGATCAGTCGGGTCTCATCGGGCTGATACGGCACCTGCACGGACGGGGGTTCGTGCTCTTGTCTGTATACCGTGAACGATGAACCACTATTCTCAGGAGGAAGAAAAATGTCTACCAAAACCATCTCGAGTGATCTTCTCAAGAATACCGGGATCACCGGTTCCCGGTCTGCCAGTCTACCGATAACGCGTGACCTCACGCTCGCGTACGCGCTCTCCCTCATCGTCGCTCTCGTCGTGACCGTCGCGTCCGTCGTCGGTCTACTGTACCAGACAGTCATCTATCCGACGGACGAGCTGCTTCTGTCGTTCGCCCCCAGCGACGCGTTCAATCTCGTCGTCGGACTGCCCATCCTGCTTGGCTCGATGTGGCTGGCGCGACGCGGCAAGCTCATCGGCCTGCTCTGCTGGCCCGGCGCACTCTTCTACGTGCTGTACATCTACGTCCCTTATGTCATCGGCGTGCCGTTCAACGTGCTGTTCCTGCCGTACCTCGTCCTCGTCACGCTCAGCGCGTACACGTTGATCGGCCTCGTCGCGAGCATTGACAGCGAGGTAGTGCA
>QNCB01000321.1 GCA_003644335.1 Planctomycetota bacterium
AACCTGAAAAACACAAAGGTTTCGACGCTATAAAAATTTGTGTAATTCTTTACTAGTCAACTAGTTAACCAATCAACCAACTACTCAAACCAGTCGGTTTGAGTTTTTTAGTAATCAGTAAAAGCAAAAACAACGAACCACGGATAAACACGGACTTTTTAACTTCTGTTTCTTTTCTTATCATTCCCGCGAAGGCGGGAATCCATGCTTTCTGTTCACGGCCATCCCATAACACGATGGATGTTCAGCTCCGTAGGAGCGGCATCTTTGTAGTAACGCGATTGCAAGATGTTCAGCTCCTACGGAGCTAAAAAAACATTCGTGCCATTCGCTTTTCATTCATGCCATTCGTGTTCTGCTGTTTTTCCCTACTTGCTGCCATTTTCCAGGAACTCTGCCGCGTCGTCCATGGTGGGAAAATCCTGGATGGCGGTCAGTAGATAATTTTTCGTCGAGTCGTCGCGGAGTGGCCTGATTGCTTCGAAGTCAGGGTCGTGCGAAAACTGTTTGAGGTTTCTCATGCTTGGGTATTCGATAATGCCGCAGTATTCCTGGGCGGTTTCGCCTTTGTATATCATTCGCGTCAGGCCGTATAGCAGAACCCTCGCGCGATGGCGGTCGAGGATGGGCTGGACGAGCCTGAGGTATTTGGCGTAGTCCTTTTCCTTGCCCGGTATAATGTCCAGCAGATTCAAAACAATCACAGCATCTCTCCCATGCGGTAGAACCGTACCGCTCGGCCAAGGGATAGACTAAACGGCCAAGTCTGGTTTGACAACAAAAAACGAGATTAGGCAGGTGGGGAATAGGCAAGTAGGCAAATAGGCAATATGGAAATAGGGAATGGGTCGTAGGGTCGACCATTGCATTACCGACCATTTTCGCCAGCTAACTATTCCAGCAGGTGGGTCAGGTTGGTCTGGGCCTTGGCGAGGTCGTTTTGGGATATGCTCTGGGCTGCTTCGTTTAACAGGTTGGCCTGTCGCTCGGTAAAGGCTCTTGGTTTGGCGGGGTTTATGTCGCACAGCCCAAGCTTGGTGAGTATCTCGTTTTTCAGGGCGTCTATTCCCTCGCCAGTGATGGCGGAAACGCGAAGGGCCTTGGCGGCCTGGCGGTCTTGATGCGATGGCAGAGCGTCAGCTTTGCTCGTCAGGGTCAGTATTTTCTCCGGCGGGATATGGGCTGGCATATCTACGGTTTTTTCGCAACCCATCAACAACACCAGATCCGCCTGCTCGATTCGCCCCCAGGCCCGGCTTACCGCCTGGGAATCCACAATATGATCCACCTCCCACAGCCCAGCGGTGTCTGTCAGCCAAATTGCCAGGCCATGGACGATGGCCTGCTCTCGCACCCAGTCGCGCGTGGTACCAGCCTGGCTGTGCACGATGCTCACCGCCCGGCCCACCAGCCTATTGGCCAACGTGCTTTTACCCGCGTTTGGAGGCCCAGCCAAGACAACCTCCGCCGGGTCAAGCAACTTTCGCATCAGTTCCAGCCCGTCGGCAGCGCAGCGGAGCTCGGCTGCTCGCCCGGCGAGCAAGGCTTGCGATGTCAGCCCGCTGTCGATATCCAAAAGCACCTCGCGGGCGAGTTTGCTAAGCCCGCCAGTCCACTGCTGGGTAATGGCGGAGGCTGAGAGCAAAGTTGCCGCTCCGGGCAAGGCTGTGAGCATCTCCCAGCCCATGGCCGGGTTGCTCCATTGCGGATGGGCGGGGTCGAATCCGACGGGGCTGGCTTGGGGAGCGACGGTTGCTCCGAGTTTGACAAGTTGTCGCATGACCAGCCTGGCTGAGGCTGAGCCGCCATGGATGTTTATCTCGACCGCGCCTCCGGGCAGGGTCGCAACGATAGCTTCGTCGAGCTTCTCCGCTCCGTCGCGTAGAAAACCAAGTTGCATCATTCCGGAGTTTTTTGTAGACAGACCAGCCTGGCCCGCAGCTGGGTCTTGCGATTGGTGCGGGCGGAAAATTTCGCCTGTTATCCGCCTGGTCTGAGGCCCAGTCAGGGTGATAACAGCTATCCCACCCGTTCCCGGCGGGGTCTGCAAACTCGCGATTGTAGGCATATCAACCATGGTATTTATTTCGGATTTCGGATTGCAGATTTCGGATTGGATACACGAGCAATCCGAAATCCGAAATCCGAAATTGAACGGCCATCATTCTTGCAGCAGCGATTTGTAGTACGCCATAGCGATGCCGCGGAGGCAGAGGTCCTCCACGAGTGCTTGAACCAGGCCATTTTGGCCTGGGTTTGGGCAGATGAGTTTCGCCTCGCCGCCGGTGATGATAACCGCAGGCCAGGTGCCAAGCTCGGTCGCGTAGGCTTCTGCCAGCTCTCGCAGTGCCCCTCGCATTCCGCGGACCAGACCCAGCCGAATAGCCCCTGCGGTGTCCGTGCCGAAAACCCCGTCAGGCTGGTCGAGTTCCACCCGCGGCAGCTGTGCTGTCTTCTTGCTCAGGGCATCTGCAGCGATGGCCAGGCCAGGGAGAATCGCTCCGCCCATGAAGACGCCCTCGTCGTTGACGCAGTCGATAGTCGCAGCCGACCCGAAATCCGCGACCACACAGGCTGAGCCTAGCTTGTCGTAAGCTGCGACCGCGCAACACAGCCTGTCCGTGCCGATTCGCTCGGGGTTGGCCAAGGCTGGGGAGACCTCGATCGGCAGGGGCAGGCCTTGACCTACCACCAACACGTCCTGGCCCGTTGCCTGTCTGACGCTGGCTTGGAGAGCCTTCGTCGCTGAGGGGTTCACGCTGGCAGCTGCGACGCACTTAGGCTGGGGCATCTTGGCCCATAGCTTAGACAGGGCCTGGGCCAGCTCAGCTGGGGCCCCCAGGGCAAAAGACTGAGCGTCGCAAACCGTCTCGCTATGCACCCATCCCAGGGCGATGGTGCTATTGCCGCAATCGCAAGCCCGGCGCTTAGTGTGTTTTTCGGCGTTTTCCATATTTCCACGTTCTACGCACATCGCAGCCTCTATAAAGAGTTTGCGTCGCAAAATCAAGCCAGCTCATGTGGCTATATGCAATTAGCTCTGCAAGAGGCTGAGTTCA
>QNCB01000322.1 GCA_003644335.1 Planctomycetota bacterium
AGAGCCAATTGCAAAACTATGCGGAAATGTAGCACAGTCGCCCTCGGCTGTGTCGAACTTGCTATATTTCCAGTGTTTTTCACACGACCTTCCCAGCCGAGGGCGGCTAGGCTACATTTTTGCAATTGGCTCAGGAGTCAGGATTTTTTGCATCAGTCTATTTTCAATGACATCAGGAACTCTGCGTTTGAGTTTGTTTTTTTGAGTTGGCTGATGAGTAGTTCCATCGCGTCGACGGGTTGCATTTCGCTGAGGGTTTTCCGCAGCCTATCTGTCAGCTTAAGCTCCGCTGGGTCCAGCAGGAGTTCTTCCTTTCGTGTGCCGGATCGGCTGACGTCTACCGCGGGCCAAACTCGGCGGTCTACCAGCTGGCGGTCGAGGTGCAGCTCGCTATTGCCCGTGCCTTTGAACTCCTCGAAAATAACGTCGTCCATTCGGCTGCCCGTGTCTATCAGGGCCGTGGCGATGACCGTCAGCGAGCCTCCCTCTTCCACCGTGCGTGCAGCTCCGAAGAACCGCTTGGGTGCCTGCAAGGCTGATGCGTCCACGCCGCCGGTGAGAATTTTTCCCGAGTGCGGTGCCTGGGTGTTGTAAGCCCGGGCCAGGCGAGTGATGCTGTCCAGCAGAATCACGACGTCCTTGCCGAACTCGACCATCCGCTTGGCCTTGGCGGAAACCATCTCCGCGATTTGCAAATGCCGCGCTGCAGGCTCGTCGAAGGTCGAGGAAATCACCTCAGCCTTGGTGCTGCGACGCATGTCCGTTACCTCCTCGGGCCTTTCGTCTATCAGCAGGATAATAACGTACGCGTCCGGGTGGTTGTACGCAATGCTGTTGGCGATTTTCTGCAGCAGCACGGTCTTGCCCGTCCTGGGCGGAGCGACGATGAGCATCCGTTGGCCCAGGCCTATGGGCGTAACGAGGTTCAGCACTCGCATATTGATTTCGCCGGGCGTGGATTCCAGGAATAGCCTGCGGTCGGGAAATGTCGGCGTGAGGTCTTCGAAGTTTGTTATGTTCGCCAGCTTGTCGGGCAGCTCGTGATTGACCGCCTCGACGCGGAGCAGTGCGAAATATTTCTCGCCCTGTTTTGGTGGCCTAATTTGACCAGCCACGACCGACCCCTGTTTTAGGCCGAACCGGCGAACCTGCGACGGCGAGACGTATATGTCGTCCGGGCTTGGCAGGTAGTCGTAGTCTGTGCTGCGGAGAAAGCCGAACCCGTCGGGCAAAATTTCCAGCACGCCCTCGCCATACGTCATGCCCTCCTTCCGCACGCGGGCCTTGATGATATTGAAGACCAGCTCCTGACGATTCAGCCCGACGTAATCCTCAATGCCTTCCTCCCGGGCCATGTTGTGCAGGTCGCTGACGGACATCTTTTGCAGGTCGGTTATGTGCAGCTTGCCTTTTTTCACACGCTCATATTTGGCGTGATTGTCGGCGGTTTTTTCGTCGGGTTTTTCGTCCGTGTCAAGCTTCGTCGTTTCTGCCTGGGTTGGCTCGACCAGAGCTGGCGAGTCGTCCAGCGGCGCGTTATCCAGTGGCGGCTCGTCGAAGAGTTTTTTGTCAGGCTCGGCTTGGATACTCTCAGCCGACTTTTTGCGAGTCGTCTTTTTCACAGCTTTCCTGGCTGTCTTCTTCGCAGCCTTTTTCGCCGAGGCCTTCGCTGTCGTAGTAGCCTTTTTCTTGACTGTCCTGGTCGTGGTCTTCTTTACCGCCTTGGCCATGCTTGTACTCTTTCTGGAAGGGGTTTGGTGAATAGCTCCTTAGCTGGGTGTGATGACAATATGAAAAAATCGTAACCACACAAAAGCAGGACCACGGATACACACTGATTGACGCTGATGCTGTTGTTCAACCTGTTTCAAATAATCCGCGGCCATCTGTGTTTATCAGTGGTTTGTTGTTTTTGCTTTTTCAAATAATCCGTGGTTCGCTGTGATTTTTTGCGTAGCTACGAACGATTAGATTATCCGCGAATGATTTGCCGCAAAACCCGATCGCATTCTTCGTGAAGATGTGAAATGCTGGAGCTGTTACTTGCGGTATAACAACAACGATGGCGTTTGATGTCAAGGGGAATTTGCAGTTTTTCCCTGGCTTGGAATTTTTGGTAATCCCAACCTCTGCCGCGACGCACCCTGGCGAATCGTTCCTCCGCCGGGGCGTCGACGAACACGACATGCGAGCACAGGTCGTCCCAGCCAGCTTCAAACAACACCGCTGCGTCGATGACCACGGCAAGACAGGGGCCCGCCAGCCCAGCTGCGATCCGCTCTATTATCCGCTCGCGGATTCGCGGATACATAATTTCGCCCAGGGCCTTCAGCTCGGCGGGGTCGGAAAACACCCGCTCGCCCAGGGCGTCTCGGCTAACCTCGCCGGAGTGCAAAAAAACGCCCGCGCCCCAACGGCCCCGAATCGCTACGCGAACCTGCTCGTCCTCCAACACAGCATGGCCTAGCTTGTCGCAGTCGATAACATCACACCCCATCTCGCCCAGCCGAGCCGAGACGGCGCTCTTGCCCGAGCCTATGCCTCCGACGATTCCAACGACCGGTTTGCCCTTGCCTGGCGAGTTCATCATCCCAACCAATCAGCCAGGGCCTCGGCGAAATAGGTTATTATAATGTCCGCCCCCGCCCGCTTGATAGCTGAGGTTATTTCCATCGTCGCCGCCCGCTCGTCAAGCCATCCGGCCGCGGCGGCGGCCTTTATCTGCGAATACTCGCCGCTGACGTGATAAGCCGCGATGGGCAAGTCGAACCGCCGCCGGATATCGGCCAGCACGTCCAGATATGTCGCCGCGGGTTTGACTATCAATATATCCGCCCCCTCCGCCGCGTCAGCCGCAGCCTCCAACCGGGCCTGGCGGGGGGCGTGGTAATCCATCTGATAAGTCTTCCGGTCGCCGCAGCCTGGCTTGCTTTCGGCCGCGTCGCGAAACGGCCCGTACATGCTCGACGCGAATTTCACCGCGTAGCTCATGATGCAAACCCGCTGATAACCCTCGACGTCGAGGGCCTCGCGGATCGCGCCGACCTGCCCGTCCATCA
>QNCB01000323.1 GCA_003644335.1 Planctomycetota bacterium
GGGTCTTCAGGCCGCTGGAGATGCTGAGCAGTAGCGGCACTCCCGAGCCAGCGCGTGGCCAAGGTGGTGGATGACGTCACCACCACCCACTTCATCTACGACACCCAATACCGCGTCATCGAGGAGCGGGACGAGGGCGGCGCTCTCCTGGCCCGCTACACCTACGGCACGGGTATGGACGAGCCGCTGACGATGGAGCGGGGCGGCAACACTTATTACTACCACCGCGACGCGCTGGGCAGCATCACCGAGGTGACGGACGGGGCTGGCGCCATCGTCGAGCGATACGAGTATGACGTGTACGGTGCGGCCACCATCTTTAACGCGAGCGATGTCGAAATTGCGGCGTCGGCCATCGGCAACCCGTACCTCTTCACGGCGCGGCGGTTCGATCCCGAGAGCGGCAACTACTAGAGATAGTCAGGAATTATGTGCTTGGATATGTGGAAACCGCACCGGCTAAAGATCCGGTGCTGGATTACCCCTCACCGATGCAGAAAGCCACCTAGGCACCGCCTGTTTACGGCGGTGCGGAGCTCAAGCACATAATTTGAGACTATGTCAACTACTACATAGAACATTAAAAAGGCCCTATTAGGGGTCAAAAAGTAACTTCCGCATTTGGTGATCGCTGGAGTACGTGGTTCTCACAGGCTTATCCACAATGGTCAGCCGTAGTTTGAGATCATTGAGCCAAGGAATGGCAAAGTCCGAAGCATTGACCCAAGCACAGTATGGGGTAAGGATGTAGTCGCCAGGGAAGGGATCGAAGGCGACCCAGAAACAATCGTCCTTCACCTGCAACACGGCTGTGCGGCGGATCAGCTTGCGTATAGCCGTCAACACAGTCCAACTGGGAGCCGGTTCAGGTAAATGATCCAGCAGATCCCGCACCCGATTGTAACCCAAGCCCTTGATCCAAGATGCAAAGTGAATACGATGGGTCGTCAGATGGCATGTCTGATCTGGATGGTCTAGGGACAAACCCGGTTCCTCCTTTTCGTAACCCTTGGGTTTAGCATCCAGGCCCAGAGCGTGAATGCCGTCTCGATAAGCCAGTTCGTGGTCTTGCCGCCAAGTGTAGATGTCAGCTTGAATCCAGGCGGGGAGGTCAACCAAGCTAGCGAAGACGGCCACGTACTTGGCCTTGGGATCAGGATCATCTATCTCGTCACGGTCGATGATGAGCAAGGTCGGCAAAGGCGTGTCCACACCCGTGATATCGGTGGTGGTGCGAGCCAAACACAGCCGATGTTGTCGTTCGATAGACAGATCCCACTCGCTGCCACGCACGTAGGGTTCCAAGTCGTACTCGCCCCAGGTCAAGCCGCGATCCCATTGCTGGACGTTCTTGGGCGTGCGGCGGATGCGAGCCAGGTAATGCAATCGTTCCTCGAAGTGCATCGCCAGGAGTTCACGGTGGGCATCTTGGCTGTAGGAACCGCAGTCGAGGATTTCGAAGATGGGTGACGTGTCCGCTGCACCGTCGTTGACCCGTCGTCGAGCGCGGTCCATCTCGCGGAGGATAGGAGCGGCTACGTGACACAACTTGCGCTTGGTGTTAGTGACACACAATCCGACGAAACGCCGCGCCGCGAGGTGAAAGGTCATAAACAAATGGTGAGCTTTCATATTCCGACCGTTCTTGGGTACTCGGCCTTGGGGCATATCGGGGCCTCCTTGATGGCCGACCACGTGCTCGTCGTTGGACAGGATGGCTGGGTAATGGCGTACCAGTCGCCATTCTTCGACCTTGGTGGCCTGGTAGAACAGATCCACCGCGCCTCGTTGGATGCGACCCATCCAGGTATATGCTTGATACGGACGCAGCGGAGTCCAGCGCCCAGTGAACAAAGCGAAGCCACGGTCACCGATGTCTCCGAGTGCCCAAATGCGCTCCAAACCGCACACGGCCAAGGCCAGCAAGGTCAGCACGAACTGCTCTGGCGTGCCCACGACTCCCGTACAGCTCAACCAGTAGCAGTAAGGCAACAGATTACTGAGCAATATCCAGGGCGCCAGTAGCCACAATCCACCAAAGTGGGTCACACCGATAGTGACAGCTTTATCTTTTTCGATCTCTGCGGTGGTTGCCTGCCCCTTTGAGGGCCGTCCTGTCTTGCCCGCGCCGCGCTGGCTAGTCTCGACCTCGGTGAGGATGTAACGGATATTGCGCGCTGTACAACAGAGTCGGTTCCCCAAGAGACGGGTCGAAACGCCGATGTCGTAAGCACAGAATATCCAAGCGAACAGCAGAATCCGATTTTGAGAATACTTGCGGACGATAGCTAGAAACGAACACAGGAACTCTTTAGCGCTCTCGTCGATACCTAGTGCTTGAATGTCTTTAGCTCCTGGCAGAATCATCATTGGGCTTCTCCTGCGACAATTGGTTTAGGCGCAAGTGTACCCAAATCTGCCAAAAGCGGAAGTTACTTTTTAAGGTGCTTTTACTGTTCTATGTACTACTACCGCGCCCGCACCTACAGCCCGCGCCTGGGCCGCTTCCTCAGCCACGATCCGCTCGGCTTCGACGCCGGCGACTACAACCTCTATCGCTACGCCTTCGACAACCCCGCCAACCTGACCGATCCAAGTGGGCAGATAGTGCCGCTCATCGCTATACCTCTGATCATCGGCGGTGGCGCTCTCATCGTAGATTGGGGAGCCCAGGTGTACCGCAACGTGAAATGTCGCGGTATGTCGTTCTGGGACGCGGTGCACTATGAGAACCTGAACATACGGGAAATGGCCGCAGTCGGCGTGGGGGCTGGTGCGGGGACAATAGCGGGCATGACTGTGGCAGCGTTGCTGCCCGCCGCTACCACTTTCTGGGGCGCAGTGGGCGTTGGGACGGTGAGCGGTTCAGTCGGCGGAGGAGTTGGGAGGATCACAACCAACGTGATTCTGCCGGACACGGCCTGGCAGGAGGGTGTACCCCAGTCAATGTTCTGGGGTGGCGTCACCGGTGGGGTTCTCGGCGGTGCGGGGTTTGGGGTAAGGCAGTGGTGGGCAGGACGGGCAACAGCACGAGCAGCGCAACATTATCTAGA
>QNCB01000324.1 GCA_003644335.1 Planctomycetota bacterium
AGCGTCTCGTTCTGACGTTCGTGCTCCTGCATTATCAGGCGCGCGATTTCGGGGTCTGCCTTAGCCAACCGATCCATCATACAATCTCCTTGCCACTTGTAGGGACATTACGAAAGAGTTACTCTATCGCCAAGGGCTGTCCAATGCAAGTGCTTTGGGTAAGCAGGCAATAGGCAATAGGCAAAAGCAGTCCACGGATTACACGGGTTTTTTTTGATTAAAAAAAATCTGTGTAATCTTTTTTCAATCTGTGTAATCCGTGGACTCTTGTTAGGACGCTCAGCCTGTGAAATCCGAAATCCGCAATAAACACCCGTTGCATTTTCGTCCGGGCTGGCCTAGAATGCTGCGTTGCAAAAATGAAAACTACAACCACATAAGAAGCTGTGGGAACTTTGAAAGGTAATGGTGAGAGCAATGGCGAAAATTAAAAAGCATCTTTTCACGAGCGAATCAGTAACCAAGGGACATCCGGACAAGGTAGCGGATCAGATTTCCGACGCCGTTCTGGACGCGCTTATCGGAGCTGACCCCAAAGCTCGCGTAGCTTGCGAGACGCTGGTTACAACCGGGCTGGTCGTGTTGGCGGGCGAGGTTACTGTGCACACGAAAAAGGCTGAGGATCAGCTAGCCCGCGTGGACGAAATCGCGCGAGAAGCTGTCAAAGCCATTGGCTATAACCATCCGGAGATCGGGTTTGACTACCGTAGCTGCGCCGTCGTGCGAGCTTTGCATAGCCAATCTGCCGACATCTCCCAGGGCGTTACCGAAGGCAAGGGCGAGCACACCCAACAAGGCGCTGGCGACCAAGGGCTGATGTTCGGCTTTGCCTGCGACGAAACCAAAGCTCTCATGCCCCTGCCGATATACCTAGCCCACCGCATGACGGAAAAACTCTCCGAAGTCCGCGAGAATGAAACCCTCGACTGGGTTCTGCCCGACGGCAAAAGTCAGGTTACCGTGGAATATCACGACGACAAGCCTGCTAAAATTCACACCGTCGTTATCTCGACGCAGCACACCGAAGCGGTCGTCGGCAAGGACGGCAATATGACGCCCAAGGCTAAGAAGGCCCTGATAAACGAGGTCATCAAGCCCGTTATTATGAAAGAGTGTCCGAAGATGTGGAACAACAAGATTATTTTCCATATCAACCCGACGGGCCGATTCGTGGTCGGCGGGCCTCATGGCGACGCGGGGCTGACCGGCAGGAAAATCATCGTCGACACCTATGGCGGACGCGGTAGTCATGGCGGCGGAGCGTTCAGCGGCAAAGACCCCAGCAAGGTCGACCGCTCAGCTAGCTACATGGCCCGGTATATTGCCAAAAATATCGTCGCAGCCAAACTGGCGACCGCGTGCGAGGTGCAGTTGGCCTACGCTATCGGCGTGGCTGATCCTATCAGCGTGCTGGTCGACTGCGAGGGCACGGAAGTTATCGAGGAAAGCAAGATAGCTGACGCTGTCCGCAAGGTCTTCCCGCTGACACCAAAGGGCATTATCAAGCATCTGAATTTGCTCAGGCCCATTTATTCCGACACGGCCCACGATGGCCATTTCGGACGAAAGGGCAGGGGCTTCACCTGGGAAAAGACAGATCTTGCCAAGAAGCTGCGAACCGCGGTAGGCCTGTAAATGTAGCACAGTCGCCCCGGCTGTGAAAATGTAGGTCATGCAAATTGTTGCATGGCAAAAAAACAAAAAGAATGGATTCCCGCCTGCGCGGGAATGACAAAGAAAAAAAACAGAAAAGCATGGGCAAGATGCCCAAGCGACACATGGGCGAGACGCCCACGCTACAAAAAACACAGCCGAGGGCGGCTGTGCTACGTAAAAAAAGAACTTCATGCTCTTCATGGTGAATTTTTGTATGGTCGTGAACGGTTACGTTTTATGAAGCTGTCCCTCGCAGCTATTGCGTTTTGTTTTGCGTTAGCAAGTCCGGCCTGGGCTGGCGGGGCACAGTCCCTGTCGCGGCAGTTGGGCGAGTTGGTCGATGAGTTTCAGCGAACCAGCCGGGCGGCGGTGGGCGTCTCGGTGGTGGACTTGCCAACCGGGCGGGAGGTCTTCGCCAACTCGGCAAATCAGGTTTTTATACCGGCCAGCAATCAGAAACTTCTCACGAGTGCCTTTGCCCTGGCCAGGCTCGGCGGGACTTTCCAGTTCACCACGACTGTCGCCCGCGCTGGCAACGATGTGATAATCTCCGGCGACTTCGACCCGACGCTTGGCGACCCTATTATCGCAGCGGCCCAGGGCGTGAGCATCTATCACCAGCTCGACCGCTGGAGCCAAGCCATCCGGGCCAGCTTTGGCCAGAGTGCCGTGGGCGATATTATCCTCCGTTCGCGCGCGGAGGCTGGCGAGTTTTTTCACCCGCGATGGAAACGCAGGCACCGCAGTTTGTGGTATGGCGCGCCGGTGGCTGGGCTTAACTTTCATGACAATTGTTTCGACGTGACTTTTGTCAAGCGGGCTGGGCGGATTGTTCCGCGCGTGGCCCCAGCCAGCCGATATATCCGCGTGATAAATCAGACTCGCCCCGGGCCGAGGCAGCTTTGGCGACTCGTTCCAAGTGAGAGCGATTCGGTCGTTACTATCTCCGGCAGGGTCAAGTCCGCCTCCGCTGACCCGCTGTCGGTAGCGATGACAGACCCGCCGATGGTGCTGGGTTTCGTCCTGGCTGACAGGCTTGCCCGGGCGGGGGCAGCGGTGAAAGGAGGCCTGCGCAAGTTGGACGCGGGCAGGGTAGATCTGGCTGAGGCGACGGTGCTTTGCGACACCCGCACGGGGATTTTCGAGGTCATCCGCCGGGCTAACAAACGCAGCTTGAACCTGGCGGCGGAGTGCTTGCTCTTGCGGGCGGGCGACGGCACCTGGCCTGGCAGCGGCGATCTGATGCACAAAACGCTGGTCGAAAAATTTGGCCTAGCCAGTGGCGAGCTTGTTATAAGCGATGGCGGCGGGCTGAGCAGGGCGAATAAAGGCTCGCCGAGGAATGTTACAAAATTGCTCCAAGCCATGACGACCGGGCCTGACT
>QNCB01000325.1 GCA_003644335.1 Planctomycetota bacterium
ACGACAAACAAATTGCGCCTGACGCAGTAGGTGTGCCCCAGGACGCGGTACACCGCCTGATGGATGAATATCTTCACGACTACGAATTCAAAACATCATTTGGCGTGGGTACAAGTTTGTTTGACCAAGGCAAGATTCGTTATACTACTCAACAAATTGGCTTGAGGGAGCATTTCAGGTGTATGCCAGAAATTATACGATTCAGTAATGACCTGTGTTATTCAGGCGGGCCTTTGATTCCCCTTCGTCAATATGGTGCAGATCGCTTGAAACCACTTGAAAAAGTGTATGTACCCAATGGGTATCGCGAGGGAAGAGGGGGGCGGGTAATAAATCATCCAGAGGCAGAAGTTATCGCCGCTAAGATTGTCGAATTGTGCGGACACTCGCAATATACCGGAAAAACAATGGGGGTGGTGATTCTTCAGGGGGAAGCACAGGCCAGCCTGATCGAACATATATTGCTTGAACAATTAGGTGCCGAGGAAATGGAATGTCGCCGTTTAATTTGCGGCAACCCTTACAGTTTTCAGGGCGATGAACGCGATGTGATTTTTATGTCTATGGTGGCAGCTCCCAACGAACGAATCGGGCCACTGACAAAATTAGCTGATGAACGGCGGTTCAATGTCGCCGCCAGCCGGGCAAAAGATCAGATGTGGTTGTTTCATTCCGTAACACGAAATGACCTGAACCAGTCCTGCCTCCGCTCGAGGCTTTTGGAGTTTTTCGAGGACAACCCAGTTGATCCCATCGAGAATGTCGATTGTGAGAAGCTCGAACGGCAAGCATTTGAGATAAATCGATCAGTAGTAGGCCCTCCCCAGCCGTTCGATAGCTGGTTTGAAGTGGATGTCGCATTAGAATTGGCTCGTAAAAAGTATCGTGTTATCCCGCAGTTTGAAGTGGCGGGAAAATACATTGATCTTGTGATAGATGGTGGTGGTTCAAGATTAGCGGTGGAGTGTGATGGTGATGCTTTTCATGGTGTGGATCATTATGAACAGGATATGGAACGGCAAAAAATACTGGAGCGATGCGGATGGGCATTTTTTCGAATCAGGGAATGCGAATTTTGCACAAATAAAGATGCCGTTCTCTTCAAGCTGTGGAGGGCGCTCGAAGATCGTCAAATTTTTCCAATAGGCATGGAGCCTGTTCCAAAAGAATCTGAAAAGGGTTCTCATATACCCGAAGATGAAGACCCTAAAAACATTGGGGGTGAAACCCTTGGCAAAATACCCGCTTCGCGTGGCCAACTTTTCCACCCACTCGAAGGAATCAACGATCCAAGTAACATTCACGAAGCTATGCAAATGAACTATTCAGCGTTGCGGGATGCAATCATCGCTACATTAAAATCAAGGCCCAACCAGTCGTGCGTTAAGGATTCAGTTGTCAAATATCTGTTGCAATATCTTGAAATAATTTCTCGTGGTAAGCCACGCGAAGCTTTTGCCTACAAAGTTGATCAAGTGATACGCAGAATGGACGAAGCAGGTATTCTCAAGATTTATACAGCGACAAATGAGCGTGTAAAACTTAAGCCGGAACCATATCTCAGCATGGCCTTAGGCAAAGATTTTGTGAGTGAATAATACAATCATAAGCCTGATGATCCCCGATTTTTATATGCTGCCAATCTTGCCCCTGGGTCTGGCCTTCGCCTTTGGGACACCGTAGTATAGAATCCCCAAATGATTTTATTGCGGGAATTGACGCGGGGGTGTTTGTCGCAATAGGCTGCGAGCCTCCCCCGTGCCCCCTCCGGCTGGGATTGATTCGCTTGTGTCTGGCAGGATTTTTCACACGCAGCCAAGGCTGCCTGATTATCAGCTTTTTTCAATTTCGGGCTGTCCTGGCATTTCTGCAAGGCATGGCCGCTTCGGCTATTAAACCCGTGGCCCGTGGCTTGAGTCGTGTTATTCCTGGCTGGGGAGTTTTGTGCTTGGCTTTGTTTGGCTTTGCGGGGTTTGCGGCAAAAAGTTTTCACTGGAAACGACTTTTTTACCTGATTTTGCTTCCAGGTCTTTCCTGGCTGTGCCAGCGACCGAGCCACCTTCTATCGCAGCTCGTTTATTTTCGCCGAACCCCTGGGCGTCTCGGTTGCGGGTTATCTCGGTCGTGGCTGCTTCGCCCAGCATCGAGAAAATCAGCTCCAGATCGTTCATGTGGTCGCGCAGATTTTGTCGTTCCAGGCCCTTGAGCTTCTTGTATTCCGATGGCGTTACGCCAAAAGCAGCTTTGGAAATTTCCGCGGTGAGGATGGCATAGTCCCTCTGCTCTGCGATGCCGCGGCCTTGCCATTCGTCGGTCAATTCCTCGCGGATAGCGATGGAACGCATTCGCTTTTCGATCCAGTCATCGGGATAGCCCTTGGCTTTGTACAGCGCCCGGCTGCGTTTGGTAGCCAATTCCGGGTCTTCGATTTCCGCGATGCGTTCGTAACCCACCTTGGCCAACCAACGCTTGAAAGGTTCAGCCTTGGGGCTGGGTATGGACTGGATAATGCGGAACAATGTTTCCGTGTCTGCACAATCCGTTGTTCTGGACTTACCGTCGGCTGAGACTAACTTCAACTGTCCGATTTTTTCGGACACTTCATTATATCCTTCGTTTATGAGCTTTTTCTTCAAATCGCTCCAGTATTTGCGAGGCCTGCCCGAGTCCGTCAGCGCCTCGACAATATCAACCACGGAAAACCACCATTGATCTTCGTGGATGGTCTTGCGGATTTCCTTGCCCTTGAACAATGCTATCTGTGTAGTTCGCTCAGCCATTTTTTGAACTCCCGCCTTTATCTTTCGCGACTTTGCTTACCCGCCGTACAAATCCGGGTGTGCTATTGCCATGCATTTATCGCATAAGTATCCATCACTCGACCGAGCATAGGCATCCTCCGCCAGCGAGATAACCACGCCGCATTTGTGGCATTTGGTCGGCTCATAGTCCGGTGGATTTTCGAGCTTCTCGAAGTTGTATTCGTTGGTTCCGAAATACGCGTACATTTCCGGCTCTATGTTATCCTTGCACTTCTGA
>QNCB01000326.1 GCA_003644335.1 Planctomycetota bacterium
TGATTGGGACGGAGAAATATATAATGCGAATTCGATGGCGTGGCTTGGAGTTACCGACGCGGGTGCTGAACGATCAAGACGTTTCGACCCCGACGTACGGCAAGTTTTCAGCGGAACCTTTCGAGCGTGGCTTTGGCACGACGGTCGGCAATTCGTTGCGGCGGATTTTGCTTTCCAGCCTGGAGGGTGCAGCCGTTACGAGTGTCAAAATCACCGGGGCTGGACATGAGTTTACCTCTGTGCCAGGCCTGCTGGAAGACGTTACCGATATCATACTTAACGTCAAGAGTCTGATTGTGAAATCACACTCGGGCGAGCCTCAGACGCTTACTCTTCGGAGCAACGTTAAAGGGCCTGTCGTAGCGGACATGATAGAGTGCGACCCCTCGATCGAGATTCTCAATGGCGATCTGGTTATCGCGACGTTGACGGACAATGTGCCTTTCGAGATGGAGTTGGAAGTTCGCACAGGTCGGGGCTATGTGCCAGCTGAGGAACTTTTCGATGAGACGGACGAGCAGGAACTCGGCGTGGTTCACGTCGACGCGTTTTTCTCGCCGGTAACTCGCGTGCGGTACACCACCACCGATACTCGCGTTGGCCAAAAGACAAACTACGACCGCCTGGTCATGGAAGTTTGGACCAATGGCACAACCACGCCGGAGATGGCTATGGTCGAAGCTGCCAAGATTATGCGGAAGCATCTCAACCCGTTCGTGCAGTATTTCGAACTGGGCGAGCAGATTGTCGAGACGGGCCTGGCTGAGGCTCCGCAGGAAGTCGATGGTGAGTTGCAGAAAAAGTTTTCGATGAGTGTCCAGGAAATGGAACTGTCCGTCCGGGCGAACAACTGTCTCGAGTCGGCCAAAATCGACACGGTAGGCCAACTCGTGAGCCTGCCCGAGGCTGAGCTGTTGAAAATTCGCAGCTTCGGCAAGACGTCGCTTCGAGAGATCAAGCGTAAAGTTTCGGACATGGGCATGACCCTGGGCATGAGCGTCCCCCTGGACGAACCCGTCGAGATCGTTGAAGAAGACGCTGGCGCCGAAGCTGACGAAAAGTAGCCTCGTCTATTAAAAAAAAACTAAAAAACCCGCTAGTCGGGCTGGTCTGAAAAGAAGAGAACGTAACTATGCGTCATCGAGTTGCAGGAAAACAATTGAGTCGGACGACAAGCCATCGCAAGGCTTTGCGTCGTAATATGGCATCGTCGCTTATTCAGCACGGGGCGATCCGCACCACCGAAGCCAAGGCGAAGGAGCTTCGGCCGTTCGTCGAAAAGCTTATCACCATCGCCCGGGAAGGCACGCTTCATGCCCGCCGGCGTGTGATAAAGCTGCTGCAAGATCGTGAGATATTCAGCTACGACGAGACCGAGAAGGACTTCGTTCCCGACGACAAGACCGTCGTGCAGAAGCTCTTCGAAGAGGTCGCGCCTCGATATGTCGGCAGGCCCGGCGGATATACCCGCATCATTCGCCTGGCGGAGAAACGCATCGGCGACGGCGGCGTGCAGGTCATGCTCCAACTGATCGACGAGTCGTCCGAATATGTCGAAGAACGCCCAGGCGGGCGACGCAAAAAACGCGCAGTCAAGCGACACGCAGCCATGGCTAATCAGACGGAAACCCCCGCGGAAGAATCTTCCGAAGATGAAATTGCGGAAGAAGCAGTAGCTGCGGAAGTTGCGACAGAGGTTGCCCCCGCGGAAGAAGCTGCGGAGGAAGCGGCTCCTGCTGAAGACTCAGCCTCGGCTGAGGAAAAGAAAGACGACGCAGAGTAGGTTGTTTTATCGCGGATTTTAGATTTCGGATTTCGGATTATATTGGTTCATATCGGCCTGGGCTTTTGTCCAGGCCGTGTGTTTTGTTGGGCGTGCTATACGAAAAAAGAAACGGAAAAAACCTTGGCTGTAGGTGGCTGGGCTGCGTGTTTGTGGTATAATTGCGGGCTGATTTGAAGGTCAGGAGATCGGGAAAATGGATTCGCCGCAGCGAGACCCGGATTGTATATTTTGCAAAATCGTAGCGGGCGAAATTCCAGCTACGAAGGTGCTGGAGGACGACCAGGTCTTGGCGTTTATGGATATTGGCCCGGTCGCACAAGGCCACGTGCTGCTGATCCCCAAACATCATTACGAACGAATTGACGAGATGCCTCCAGCCAGGGCTGGGGCGGTTTTGAGCCAGCTGCCTGCCATCGTGGCTGCAGCCGGCCTGGCTACCGGAGCGGCGGGCGTAAATGTATTGCAGAACAACGGACGAATCGCGGGCCAACTCGTGCCGCATGTGCATTTTCATATTATCCCCAGGCTCCCCGGCGGGGCGTTTCGGTTCAATTGGCCCGCGGGTGAGTATCCCGAGGGCCGGATGGACGAGTTGGCTGGGCTAATCAGGCAGAACATCGAGAAGGAAGCGAAAACAAAATGACCGAATCGCAAGCAACAGGCAGCAATCCTGTCGTGACTATGGAGACGTCCATGGGGACTGTTACGATCGAGCTGGACGCGGACAAGGCGCCCAAGACCGTAGCCAATTTTCTAGCCTACGTTGACGAGAAGTTTTATGACGGCACGATTTTCCATCGCGTGATACCAGACTTCATGGTCCAGGGCGGCGGGTTCCTGCCGGACATGCAGCAGAAGGCGACGCGCGAGAATATCGAAAACGAAGCTGCCAATGGCTTGGTCAACGACCGAGGCACCCTGGCTATGGCCCGGACGCCCGACCCGCACTCGGCAAGCAGCCAATTTTTCATCAACCACAAAGACAACGACTTTCTGAACTTCGCCAGCCCAACGCCGCAGGGCTATGGGTATTGCGTCTTCGCGAAGGTTATCGACGGCATGGACGTGATCGACGAAATAGCCAAGGTCTCCACCGGCAATCAAGGCCCGCACGGCGACGTGCCAACCGAGGCGGTAATTATCCAAAGCGTCGCCCGGGTGTAATGAACGACGGGAAATGACGAATTCCGAATGACGGGAAAATGCCCAAGGCTCAAATACCCAATGCCCATTGAATAACCAAATACCCA
>QNCB01000327.1 GCA_003644335.1 Planctomycetota bacterium
CACCGCCTTGGCTGGGTCGGCCCCCCAGTCGAACAGGCTGGAGAAACACTGCACCAACGTCAACGGCTCGACGTTGACGCCCACGACCTCCAGCCCGACGCGGTTGGTCATCTCCAGATAAGCGTCCATCGTCGCCAGCGGCACAGCCACGGCTATAACTTCCTGGCGAGTGCCACCTTCGCAGTGAACATCCCCAGCTACGATGTGTCGAACCACAGCTTCGTTTATCGGGTAGGGCAATTCGCTCTGGGTCGCCCTGCGGACAGCCAGGGTCGTAGCCTGGGGGTCCAGCTTGGGCACCTTCACATGACGGACGAACGTATGCTCAGCCGGCAGGGAAAGTATGCAGCGTCGGCCCTTAAACTGACTGGCCTTGAGAACACGGGGGATGTTTTGCGCGAGAAAATCAAGCCTTCCCGGCAAGTTGCCGCCAATGTCCTGGGGTATCTCGATCTTGCCCAGGGCCAACAGCTCCAAGCCATCTTTCAGCTGGCGCAGCTGGGCCAACTTCGCGGCAGAGGAACCTAAATCGATTCCAATCGGTAACGTGTCCCTGGACGATATGTTAAAGGCCCATATCACAAATGCTCCATTTCCTGCCCGACCCCGCGCAAGGTCTACATAGCCCGACACCCGACCGGAGGAACTCCTCCGGCCGGGTCGGGTGATCTTTCAAAACTTATGATCGCCAGCATGGTTGCACCGGCGCGTGTCCAAAACTTACTCAGCTGCAGCGGCGCTGACCGTACCAGTCGTGGCATCGTAGCCATAAGCAGCTCCAGTTACCGGATTGGTCGGAACTTCGCGAGTATACCCAGCTGTTACCAACAGACCGAGGTTGGCGGGATAGCCACCTTCCTTGACGTTGTAAAGCTCGAGCAGGCTCTGCAGCGAGGCAATGTCCGTATCCTGTGCCGCGGCGTTGGCGTCGTCGGCTGCGTCTGTGAACTGCGGGATGATTATCGCAGCCAGGATGCCCAGCAGGATAACAACGATCAAAATTTCGATGAGTGTGAATGCTGCTTGTTTCATGATATAGCTCCTAAAAATTGCACCCAAACGGGCTAACTTATTCTGGCCCAGCCAGCAACACGCTGGCTGAACTTACACCGCAAAACTGTTCTGCCTGAAATGTCCGAAACCACATGGACAGAAATTTATAAGTCATGGCAATCAAAACTACGTCCGACAACTCCATGTCGAATCCTGACCAGGTTTGTCGCGCCACAAATCGCGGAAGCTGCTGACGATCAGCTGCTTCACGCCCGTCTCAGTGAAAACCGACAACCTCCTTACTGTCAGACGGACGGCCTGGCGATCACGTCGCGAAAACCCGGTTGGAAATCCGATACAGTTTGCCGCGACCGTAGGCCGGTAAACGCAAACCACGCTACATACAAATCGGAACCGGAGAGAAATACTTGAGAGATTTTTACAAGACGCGCCACAACCAGGCGCTGTGCCCCATTTTGTGCAGCCCAGAGACAAGCTGACCGCCAAACCTCTTCGAGCTGGCGGTACGTTATTTATAGCGAAAACTTTCTTGTCAGGCTAGGCAAAAACACCTACGAGAGATTTTTTTCCCACAATCCCGCCAAAACACGCGATTTTAGCCGTTTTTTGGCGAATCCAGAGCCTTTGAATAGAAATTTGACCCGCTTCGGGTGAATTATTCAGCCTGGCGGGGAGCTTTTTGTCCCGAAAGACCAGGTGTCCAGTCGTTGCTCCGATGCAGCAACTTCCTTGCCAATTCGTCCCGTGGGCTGGCTTGCACCGCCTGGGCGAACAGCTCGCGTGCCCGGTCTGCCTGCCCCTTGGCCGCATACGCTTCGCCCAACAGGCAGATAAGCATCGGGTCGTCGGCATGGGCGGCGCGGGCATCTTCCAGGGCGAGAATAGCTGGATTGGCCTGGTCGTCACGGATCATGGCATAGGCGAATATCAAGGCAGCTTCAAGGTCCGTCGGAGCCAGTCGCCTGGCCTGGGCGGCTGCGTGAATGGCTGAGGTTCTCCGACGTTGCATCAGCTCAGCCCGGGCGAGTTTGACCCAGCTTTGCGCTTCACCCGAGCCAGATTGACAGGCCCGGCGGTAAGCCCTCGTCGCCCGCTCGATTTTTCGCAAAGCCATGTAGCAGTCGCCCAAAATAACGTAGACGCCCGAGGCTGGCTTGTAATCCTTTTTCGCCAAGGCTGATTCGAGCACATCCGCAGCTTGGCGATATTTCCGGGCCAGCAGCAGCGACCGGGCCAGCATCTCGGGGTATCGATGGTTCCGCATGTCCGCGTCGCAGGCTTGCTGAAAATACTCCGAGGCCTTGGGGTACTGCTTCAGAATCATCGCGATTCGACCAGCCAATTCGTAAGTGCCGGCGGTAGCGTTTGTTCGATTCATATGCGTCGTGAGATACTGCTGGGCCTGGGGAGCTTCCCCCAGCGAGACCAACACCTCCGCCAGGGCCTGGACAGCTGCGATGTTCGCTCGGTCAAGCTCGAACGCGCGGTTGTAGTTGGTGATAGCCTGCTCTGGCTGAGCGTTTTTTTCGTAGGCTACGCCGAGGAGATAAAAAACCTGGGAAGATTTCGGCGCCTGCTTGGCTGCGACGTCCAGCTCGACAATAGCGGCGGCGAATTTACCCTCTTCGATATATATCTTGCCCAACAACAGCCTAAGCGGCACGGATGTGTTGTCCAGAGCGAGAGCTTCGATGGCCTTTTCCCGAGCCTGAGCCAACTGCCCGTTCTTGTACTGGTCTTGCGCGAGGGAGTAATATATCTTAACCCGCGAGTTAGCCCATTCCTTATAAGCTTCCTGCTTAGACTCCGTAATCGTAGGCTGATTGCACCCTGCTGCGAAAATCGCAGGCAAAATCGTAACAACAATCATTAGCTTTTTCATAATCATTATTTCCAAAAACAGTTATCAGTACTCAGTTATCAGTTATCAGTTATCAGTTATCAGTTATCAGTTATCAGTTATCAGTTATCAGTTATCAGTTATCAGTTATCAGTTATCAGTTATCAG
>QNCB01000328.1 GCA_003644335.1 Planctomycetota bacterium
AAGATTACAAAACAAATATGCCAAAGCTCTCTGTCCAGATAAGACCTGGAAAACAAGGGTTTTCGACGCTGTAAAGATTTGTGTAATTCTTTATTAATCAACTAGTTAACTAATCAACTAGCTACTCAAACCGGTCGGTTTGAATAATTTATTATAAGACTTTGGGCGGTCATTTCCTTTGGAATTTCGATGTTCAGCAGATGTAACATGGTCGGCGCGATGTCAGCCAACTTGCCGTGGTCGATGAGTTTGTATCGGCCCGGGTCGTCGGTAGCCAGCACACACTCGACGGGGTTGGTGGTGTGGGCGGTCTGAGGCTGGCCTGTCGCGTCGACCATTTGCTCGGCATTGCCGTGGTCGCTGGTTATCAGCACTTCGCCGCCCTTGTCCAGCACAGCCTGGACGACCTTGCCGAGACAATCGTCGACAGCTTCGACCGCCTTGACCGCTGCGTCGAACACGCCGGTGTGACCAACCATGTCGCAGTTGGCGAAGTTCAGCACAATCACGTCATAGGTTTCGCTCAGCGGGCAGGCGCTGGGCAGGTCGGCGCCGAGCGTCAGGTTGGACATCTCGCCAGCCTTGGCCTGCTGGCGGGCCTCGCCGACGCCGCCGGTGATGGCTTGGAGCACCATGTCCGTTACCTCGTAGGCGCTCATGGCTGGTTTTTGATCCTCGGGTATCGTGATGCTCTCCAGCTCGATGCGATCCTCGCCGGCGTAGGGTTCGAGCATCTTGCCGTTGAAGAAACTCGTAACGTGCTTGTACTTTTGAAACTCCGCGATGCGAAGTTGTCGCAGCCCAGCCCGACTGAGCACGGCGCCCAGCAGATTGGCCATGTTCATCGGCGGGACAAGCTCGAACTCGAATTCGTCGTAATATCGCGTCAGGCCCATGTAAAACACATCGGGCAGCGGGCCTCGGTCAAAGCCGTAGTCGTTGAAGTTCTCCTCGACGAACGCTTTGGTCAGTTGTAGCGCGCGATCTTGACGATAGTTCATGTGCAGCACCGCGTCGCCGGGGGCTATCTTGCCGACAGGCTCGCCTGCCGCGTCGACGATAGCGGTGGGCATGATGAACTCGTCGGTTTCGATAATGTCATCGCCAGCAGCCTTTTGGTCCGCTGCCCGCTGATAGGCCTTTTCGATAGCGTCGCGGGCGGAATGACTTTTGTACTCCCCCTGGCCCGTCGTCAACAGCTCATAGGCTCGCTGCGTTCGTTGCCAATTCTCCGCCCGGTCCATCGCCCAGTATCGACCCATGACGCTTGCGACTCGCCCCAGGCCATACTTCGCCATCTTGGCTTCCAACGCGTCGAGAAATGTTATCGCGCTTTTGGGCGGGGTGTCTCGGCCGTCGCTGAAAAAGTGGACGCAAACGTCCCTAACGCCCTGGTTGGCCAGGAACTTCAGCATCGCGAAAAAGTGCTCATCCGTAGCATGGACGCCCTGGTCCTGCACCAGGCCCATGAGGTGAAACTTTTTGCCATGTTCCTTGCAGCGACGCACAGCTTCGACCAGCCTGGCCGAGGCGAACAACTCACCCGAGGCGATGAGCCTGTCGATGCGGACAATCTCCTGCTCGACGATTCTACCAGCCCCCATATTCAGATGGCCGACTTCGCTGGAACCCTGGCTGCCGGGGCGAACGCCCACAGCCTGGCCCGAGGCGTCAAGCGTACAGTTGGGATATTTTTGCAGCAACGCGTCCATGTTCGGAGTATTGGCAGCGGTTACCGCATTGGCAGGGCCGGCCGGCGCCAAGCCCCAGCCATCGCGTATCAGCAGCATTAACGGTTTCGACATTTTCAAAAACCTTTCGCAGTTTTTAAGAACCCACGTTCACCCGTGTTTATCCGTGGTTCTTTTTTGTGAGCGGGTACAAAAAAGGCCAGCGGTGAGAATCGAACTCACAACCCCAGCTTTACAAAAGCTGTGCTCTACCGTTGAGCTACGCTGGCTTTCAACCACGGGGGTGAGTTTATCAGGAGATGAGATTATAGTCAAGGCCATGTGTAACAACTGTCAAGACAAAGTAGAAATGTGTCAATCGCAAAACTGTTAATTTTGTCTGGATTTGAAAAATCGACCAACAATTGTTGGCCTGTCGTTTTTAGGAGATTCAAGGATGAGACTGTGGGCCAGTTTTGTTACGCGAATTAAGACCTCTCTTCCGCCCAAACTGGAAATCCAAATCGAGCCTCTCTCCGGCAAGGAACGGAAGCTTACTCAAATCAGCGATATGAATATTATACACGATAGATGGTTTCAAAAGCAATGTTCGCTACTTTGCTAAGACCGGACATTACAACTTTATTACGACAAGCGTCCGCCTTGCGGTGGCTGTTATTTTTGGCTCTCCGCTACTTTTGGAGCGTGGGGACTTTCAGTTCGTCCGGTAGCGAGGCTTGCCTTAGCTTCAAGTAAAGATAAGCGTTGTCGCTGTAGCCACAGCTTCGATGTATCAATCTTGCGAACAAATTATCGAACCCTTCCATGCGGCCATTGCTCAGGTCAAATCGCACGGCGTTGATTATCTTGTCCGAAACTTTTCCAATGACTTCGCAAATTTCACCACGGCTTTTATGCCAGATGATATCGCAGTCTCAATCCACAGTTTCAAACAGTTTTTCGCATGGCCGACATAGTTTTGGCTAAGTGCATCGCGGAAGTCTTCCACCAGCACATACACTTTGCTCAGCGGTTCATTCATAGCCAACAATTCGTCCAACCTGGCTTGCTGTTTGTCCGTATTATTTTCAGGCCGACGAAGCAGATTATATCGTTGGCCTTTTATAACTTTCGCGTTTTTGTCGTCCTTGTCAGCCCGGGCTTTGTTCCACTCCTCGCGTCGAATTTTACCGATAACTTGCGTGCTTCGATGAAAACAATAGTAGCTGACTATCTGAAACGATGGTCTATTGAGACGCTGATCAAGGATGAGAAACAGCATTTGGGGCTTGGCGATTACCGTGTTAAGCGGTACCGGGCTGTGGTTAGACACCTGCACCTGGTCGATTGCG